>NZ_JACHZG010000002.1 GCF_014193425.1 Microlunatus antarcticus
GTCGAGCGCGAGCGGGCGCACGCGTACGCCGAGAAGGCCATGCGGGAGGCCGCCCAGCACACCGGCTACGTCGACCCGGACGAGGCGTACGAGTCGGCCGTGCACGCGGCGGTCGACCGGGCGTACGACGACCGCGACCTGCGCGGCGCGTGGGACGAGCTGGTCGCCTTCGTGACGCCCCACGGCTGGTCGAACGCGCTCGGCCAGAAGCTGGTGCAGATCACCATGCCCGGGGTGCCCGACGTCTACCAGGGCACGGAGCTGTGGGAGGACTCGCTCGTCGACCCGGACAACCGGCGACCGGTGGACTTCGCGCAGCACCGCACCCTGCTGGCGGGGCTCGACGGTCCTCCCCCGGTCGACGCGTCCGGCCGGGCGAAGCTGTGGGTGACGCGGCACGCGCTGCAGGCCCGGCGGGACCGGCCGGAGCTGTTCACCGGCTACGCGACCGTTCCGGCGAGCGGGCAGCACACCAACCACCTGGTCGCCTTCGACCGGGGCGGGGCGGTCACGCTGGCCACCCGGCTCTCGGTGGGGCTCGCCGGCCACGGCTGGGGCGGTGCGACCGTCGAGCTGCCCCGGGCGAGCGTCGACGTCCTCACCGGGCGCGTGTTCGCGGGCACGGTCGAGGTCGCCGACGTGCTGGACCGCTACCCGGTGGCGCTGCTGCTGCAGGCCTGACGCACTCCCGACGCCGTGGGCCGCTCACCGCGGCCCACGGCGAGCTGGGCCGCGCTGTGAGCTCGACCCGTCTCAGATGGGGTCGAGGACCCGGTGCAGGAACGTGCGCGTCCGCGCCTCGCGGGGATCGGTCAGGACCGCGGCCGGCTCGCCACGCTCGACGACCACCCCGCCGTCCATGAAGAGCACCTGGTCCGACACCGACTGGGCGAAGCGCATCTCGTGGGTGACGACGACCATCGTGCGGCCCTGGACGGCGAGGTCCTTCATGACGGCGAGCACCTCCCCCACCAGCTCGGGGTCGAGCGCCGAGGTGGGCTCGTCGAAGAGCAGGAGCTGGGGGTCCAGGGCGAGCGCCCGGGCGATCCCGACGCGCTGCTGCTGACCGCCCGAGAGCTGGTACGGGTGCTGCTCGGCCTTGCCGGCCAGACCCACGCTCTCCAGCAGGGCGCGCGCCTCGGCGTCGGCCTCCTCCTGCGGGCGGCCCTGCACGACGACGGGGCCCTCGGTGATGTTCCGCAGGACGGTGAGGTGCGGGAAGAGGTTGTGCGCCTGGAAGACCATCGCGCTCTGCGCCCGCAGCTTCGACAGGGCCCGCTTGCCCGGCCGAGTGGAGTAGTCGACGCTCACGTCCCCGATGCGGACGAGCCCCGCGTCGGCGGTCTCGAGCGCGTTCAGGCAGCGCAGCACCGTCGTCTTGCCCGAGCCGGACGGGCCGATGAGCACGGTCACCGACCCGGGCTGCACGGCGAACTCGACGTCGCGCAGCACCTCGACGCCGTCGAAGGCCTTGGCCAGGCCGGTCACCTCGAGCAGCGGCGGACCGCCCTGCGGGGCTGGGCCCCGGGGCTCGTCGCGGCTCTCGTCGTGCGGCTCGGTCATCGCGCCACGTACCTCTCCAGCCGGTGCTCGAGGCGTCCCTGCACGAAGGACAGCACCAGGCAGATCACCCAGTAGTACGCCGCGGCGACGCCGTACAGCGCGAAGAACTTGAAGGTCGGCGCGGCCGCCACCTGGGCGACCCGCAGGAGCTCGGTGACCAGGACCACCGAGGCCAGCGAGGTGTCCTTGACCAGCGAGATGAGCGTGTTCGACAGCGGCGGGACGGCCGTGCGCGCGGCCTGCGGCAGGACGATGCGCCGCAGCGTGGTCGCGTACCCCATGCCGATGGTCTCGGCCGCCTCCCACTGCCCGCGGGGGACCGAGAGGATGGCGGCCCGGATGATCTCGGCCGCGTAGCCGCCGACGTTGAGGCTGAACGCGATGATCGCGGCCGTGAACGGGTTGAAGGTCAGCCCGATGGCGGGCAGCCCGTAGAAGATCAGGAACAGCTGGACGAGCAGCGGCGTGCCGCGGATGACCGAGACGTAGAAGCGCGCGACCTGCGAGACGACGCCGACCTTCGACAGCCGCATCAGGGCGATCACGAGGGCGATCGCGAGCCCGACGACGAAGCTGATCGCGGTGAGCGGGATGGTCCGGTTGAGGGCGGCGATCGCCATGGGGCCGGCCGAGTCGCGGACCAGGTCCCACGTCGACTGCTGGACGACGGCCGTGCCCGCCTGCTCCGGGGACGCCTCGCCCTGGCTGACGTCCTGGCCGAAGTACTTCTCCGAGATCGAGGTCAGCTGGCCGTCCGCCCGCACCTGGCCGAGCGCGGTGTTGACCGCGTCCCGCAGGGTCGTGTCGGCCTGCCGCATCGCGAAGACCTGCTCGCTGGTGTCACCGGTCTTGGCCGCGATCTTGACCGTAGTGTCGCCGGTGGTCTTGCTGTACTCGGCCACGGCGAGGTTGTCGTTGACCGTGGCGTCGACGCGCTTCTGCTTGACGAGCGTGACGGCCTGGGTGAAGCCCTCGACGGCCTCCACCTTGGCGCCCGCGTCCTTGGCCACCTGGGCCCAGTTGCTCGTGGAGCTCTGCGCGGTCGTCTTGCCCTTCAGGTCGGCGAGGCTCGTGATCGAGTCGTCGTCGGTCCGCGTGACGATGACGCCGTCGGAGACGGTGTACGGCGCCGAGAGCGCGTACGTGGCGTCACGCTGAGCGTTCTTGGTGACCTGGTTGGCGACGAGGTCGAAGCGGTCGGACTGCAGGCTCGCGAAGATCGAGTCGAACGGCGCCTCGACGAACTCGGTCCGCAGGCCCATCTTGGCCGCGACCGCGGTGATGACCTCGACGTCGTAGCCGGTCAGCTGGTTGTTGGTGGGGTCGTGATAGGTGAAGGGCGCGTACGTCCCCTCGGTCCCGACCCGCAGCACCCCGGCAGCCTGGACCTTGCCGAGCGTCGTGTCGGGCGCGGGCGCTGAACTGTCTGACCCTCTCGAGCACGCGGTGCCCAGGAGCAGCAGCACGAGGGCGACCAGCACCCCGACGACGCGTCTGATGACGACCTCCTGCAGCACGACCATTCCCGAGTCCGGCGACCGGGAATGCCGACCTTACGCGACCCGGCCTCAGCGGCACGGCGTCGTCCGTCGGCGCTCCGGCTCCTGGTGCGTCTTCAGACCGGTGCGGAGGTTTTGCTCCGTCGTTGGCTCGTCTGTTCGCGTCTTCAGACCGGTGCGGACACCTGCGACCCCGACGGAGACATCGGCGCCACGTCTTCAGACCGGTGCGGACCCTAGGTCCGGTCGCTGGAGCGCCCTGGGAAGTAGCGCTCCCACTCCGGGCGGTACGAGCGTCGTACGCGCACGCCTCGTTCGCGCAGCGCGCCGGCCACGCGGTCCAGGGTCTCGAGCGGCCGCTGGTAGATGCCGTCCTTGAGCACGGCCAGCAGCCGGAGCCCCAGCCCGTCGAGCGTCTCCCGGCGCCGTACGTCGCTCTTCCACTGCGTCTCGTCCTCGGCGTGCTGACGACCGTCGTACTCGATCAGCAGCTTCAGCGCCGGGTAGGACAGGTCGAACCGCATCAGGACCGTGCCGACCTCGTCGCGCAGCCGGTGGTCGACCTCGGGCTCGGGCAGGCCCGCCAGGACGATCAGGAGACGGAGCCGGGTCTCCATCGGCGAGTCGACGCCGACCCGCGCCAGGCTGACCGCCCGCCGGCCCACGCGGGAACCGCGACCCCGCCAGTGCTGGGCCGCCTCGTGCAGCTCGTCGAGGTCGAGCGCCTCGGCGCGCAGCAGGCTGTCGGCCGCGATCACCAGATCGACGAGGTCGACGCCATCGGCTGCCATCTCGAGCAGCGCCTGACCCGGGGCCGAGACACGTACGCCCTTGCTCAGACGGACGTCGGGCCGGGGTACCGAGCGGTGCGCACAGATACCTCGACGCTCGGAGCGCGGCTGGCCGTCGGGCACGCTGACGTGGACGGGCCCGGGCTCCGGGGCGACCCCACCCCACAACTCGACGGAGGTCGCGTGGCTGGCGTACGTGCCTAGGGCATTCAGCCCGACCGCCGCCTGGGCGCGGACCCTCAGGGTCGGACGGGCTCCGGCTCGCAGGTGCACGTCGTAGAAGAGGCGGCGGTATCGCCGGGTGAGCAGCTCGTCGAGCGGTAGCCCGGCCGCCCGTGCGTCAGCGCGGGTGAACGGCCGGCTGTCGTCGAACGGCTCGTCCCGTTGAAGGCGCATCCCGGTAGTCAAGGGCTTCGTGGACGGCCCCAGCCCGCGATCCACAGGCCTCGGGCGGACGGACAACACCGACGAGCAGACGGGAGACGGATTGCTCCCGGGTCTGCCTCTGCCGTGGTCTGGAGAGGTCGTACGGGGTCGTCCTGTGATGCCGAACGACCCCGCACCGGTCTGAAGACGAAGCTCTGAGCGGCCGTACTTGCACCCTGAGTCGGCACCGGTCTGAAGACGCGATTTCGCGAGGCCCGCGAGGTTCAAGGTCGCCGCACCGGTCTGAAGACGACGACGGGAGCGGCAGAGAACCTCCCAGAACGCAGCAAGGCCCCGGGCCGAAGCCCGGGGCCTTGCTGATGGAGCTAGGTCAGATCACTTGAGGATCTTGGTGACGCGACCGGCGCCGACCGTACGGCCACCCTCACGGATGGCGAACTTCAGCTCCTCCTCCATGGCGATCGGCTGGATCAGCTGAACGCTCATGTCGGTGTTGTCACCCGGCATCACCATGTCGGTGCCCTCGGGGAGGTTCACCACACCGGTGACGTCGGTGGTGCGGAAGTAGAACTGCGGGCGGTAGTTGTTGAAGAACGGCGTGTGACGGCCGCCCTCCTCCTTCGACAGGATGTAGACGCGCGCCTCGAAGTCCGTGTGCGGGGTCGTGGTGCCCGGCTTGATGACGACCATGCCGCGCTCGACGTCCTCGCGCTTGGTGCCGCGGAGCAGGAGGCCGACGTTCTCGCCCGCCTGGCCCTCGTCGAGCAGCTTGCGGAACATCTCCACGCCGGTGACCGTCGTGGTCTGCTTCGTGGTGCGGATGCCGATGATGTCGACGGTCTCGTTGACCTTGACGACGCCACGCTCGATACGGCCGGTGATGACGGTGCCACGACCGGTGATCGTGAAGACGTCCTCGACGGGCATGAGGAACGGCTTGTCGATCTCGCGGACCGGCTGCGGGATCGCGGTGTCGACGGCCGCCATGAGCTCCATGATCGACTCGCCCCACTTGGCGTCGCCGTTCAGGGCCGGGAACGCCGCGACCTTGACGACAGGGATGTCGTCGCCGTCGTAGTCGTACTCGCTCAGCAGCTCACGGACCTCGAGCTCGACGAGCTCCAGGATCTCCTCGTCGTCGACCATGTCGCACTTGTTGAGCGCCACGACGATGGCCGGCACGCCGACCTGACGGGCGAGCAGCACGTGCTCACGGGTCTGCGGCATCGGACCGTCGGTGGCGGCGACCACGAGGATCGCGCCGTCCATCTGGGCCGCACCGGTGATCATGTTCTTGATGTAGTCGGCGTGACCGGGGCAGTCGACGTGCGCGTAGTGACGCGCCTCGGTCTGGTACTCGACGTGCGCGATCGAGATCGTGATGCCGCGCTGACGCTCTTCGGGCGCCTTGTCGATCTGGTCGAACGCCGACGCCTGGTTCAGGGTCGGGTACTTGTCGTGCAGCACCTTCGTGATCGCCGCGGTCAGCGTGGTCTTGCCGTGGTCGATGTGCCCGATGGTCCCGATGTTGACGTGCGGCTTGGTCCGCTCGAACTTGGCCTTGGCCACTGCTGGGGCTCCTTCTGGTGGTCGCCACGCGTTCGCGCAGCGCTATCTCTGGGGTTACGGACTGGTTGCCGGACGTGACCCGGCTATGAAGTTTTCCCGCCCGTACGTCTCAGGTCAAACCGAGACGTACGGAGCGGGAGGCGTCCACTGCTGGACGCCGCGGGTCACTCGCCGCGGGCCTTCTGGATGATCTCGTCGGAGATCGACTTCGGCGTCTCGGCGTAGGAGTTGAACTCCATCGAGTACGAGGCCTGCCCGGACGTCTTCGACCGCAGGTCTCCGACGTAGCCGAACATCTCCGACAGCGGCACCAGGGCGGCGACCACCTTGTTGCCGTGCATGTCGTCCATCGACTGGATCTGACCGCGACGAGCGTTCAGGTCGCCGATGACCGTGCCGAGGTAGTCCTCGGGCGTGGTGACCTCGACGGCCATCACGGGCTCGAGCAGCGCGGGGTCGGCCCGGCGGGCGGCCTCCTTGAAGACCATCGAGCCGGCGATCTTGAACGCCAGCTCCGAGGAGTCGACGTCGTGGTACGCGCCGTCGGTCAGGGTCACCTTGATGTCCTCGACCGAGTAGCCCGCCAGCACGCCGAACTGCATGGCGTCCTGGATGCCCTCGTCCACCGCGGGGATGTACTCGCGGGGGATGCGACCACCGGTGACCGCGTTGACGAACTCGTACCCCGAGCCCGCCTCCTGCGGCTCCAGGCTGATGATCACGCGGGCGTACTGACCCGAGCCACCCGACTGCTTCTTGTGGGTGTACTCGACCTTGGAGACCGCCTTGCGCAGGGTCTCGCGGTAGGCCACCTGCGGCTTGCCGATGTTGGCCTCGACGCGGAACTCACGCTTCATGCGGTCGATCAGCACCTCGAGGTGCAGCTCGCCCATGCCCGCGATGATCGTCTGACCGGTCTCCTCGTCCGTGTGGACGCGGAAGGTCGGGTCCTCCTCGGCGAGCCGCTGGATGGCGGTGCCGAGCTTCTCCTGGTCGGACTTCGTCTTGGGCTCGATCGCCTGCTCGATGACCGGCGCCGGGAAGTCCATCGACTCCAGCTGCACCGGGTTGGCGATGTCGGACAGGGTGTCGCCGGTGGTGGTGTCCTTCAGACCCATCACGGCCACGATCTGCCCGGCGCCGACCGACGCGATCTCCTCACGCTTGTTCGCGTGCATCTGGTAGATCTTGCCGATCCGCTCCTTGCGGCCCTTGATCGTGTTCAGCACCGTCGAACCGGCCTCGAGCTTGCCCGAGTAGAGCCGGATGTAGGTGAGGCGACCCAGGTGCGGGTCGGCCGCGATCTTGAACGCGAGCGCGGAGAAGGGGTCGGTCGAGTCCGGGTGGCGCTCGATGACGACCGACTCGTCGCCGGGCTTGAACCCGTTGATGGCCGGGACGTCGAGGGGCGACGGCAGGTAGGCGATGACCGCGTCGAGCAGGGGCTGGACGCCCTTGTTCTTGAAGGCGCTGCCGCAGAGCACGGCGGTGAACCGGGCCGCCAGCACGCCGCGACGGATCGCGGCCTGGAGCAGCTCGGGCGTGACGGCGTCCTCGAGGTAGGCCTCGGCCAGCGCGTCGTCGTGGTCGGAGACCAGCTCGACGAGCTCGCGACGCGCCTCGTCGGCGGCGTCGACCATGTCGGCCGGGATGTCCTCGACCGCGTAGTCCTCACCGATCGTGGTCTCGCCACGCCAGGTCAGCGCCTTCATGGTGACGAGGTCGACGACGCCGAGGAACCCGCCCTCGGAGCCGATCGGCAGCTGCAGGACCGCGGGAACCGCGTTCAGCCGCTGCTTGATCGTGGAGACGCAGAAGTCGAAGTTGGCGCCGGTGCGGTCCAGCTTGTTGACGAAGCAGATGCGCGGGACGCCGTAGCGGTCGGCCTGACGCCAGACGGTCTGGCTCTGCGGCTCGACGCCGGCGACACCGTCGAAGACGGCGACGGCACCGTCGAGGACGCGCAGCGAGCGCTCGACCTCGACCGTGAAGTCGACGTGGCCCGGGGTGTCGATGATGTTGATCTGGTGGTCGTGCCAGTGGCAGGTCGTCGCGGCGGACGTGATGGTGATGCCGCGCTCCTGCTCCTGCTCCATCCAGTCCATCGTGGCGGCGCCCTCGTGGACCTCGCCGATCTTGTAGTTGATGCCGGTGTAGAAGAGGATGCGCTCGGTCGTCGTGGTCTTGCCCGCGTCGATGTGCGCCATGATCCCGATGTTGCGGACCTTGGACAGGTCGGTCTTGATGTCGACAGCCATGAAGGTGGCTACTCAACCTCTCGTGTGCTCGTGTGCCGTGGATACGCAGGAATCAGCAACGCGGATGCGCTGCTGATTCCCGCCACCACGAAGGTGAAGGACGTACGGACGACCAGCGACTACCAGCGGTAGTGCGCGAACGCCTTGTTGGCCTCGGCCATCTTGTGGGTGTCCTCGCGGCGCTTGACCGCGGCACCCAGACCGTTCGAGGCGTCGAGGATCTCGTTCATGAGGCGCTCCGCCATCGTCTTCTCGCGACGGGCGCGGGAGAAGCTGACGAGCCAGCGCATGGCCAGCGTCGTGGCGCGGGCCGGCTTGACCTCGATCGGCACCTGGTAGGTCGCGCCACCGACACGGCGGCTCTTGACCTCCAGCGCCGGGCGGACATTGTCCAGGGCGCGCTTGAGGGTCTGCACCGGGTCGATACCCGTCTTGGTACGGGTGCCTTCCATGGCGGTGTAGACGATGCCCTGCGCGACGGTCTTCTTGCCGTCGAGCAGGATCTTGCTCACCAGCTGGCTGACCAGCGGGGAGCCGTAGACCGGGTCGGCCGGGAGCGGCCGCTTCGGGGCGGGACCCTTGCGGGGCATGTTACTTCTCCTTCTTGGCGCCGTAGCGGCTGCGCGCCTGCTTGCGGTTCTTGACGCCCTGGGTGTCGAGCGTGCCGCGGATGATCTTGTAGCGGACGCCGGGGAGGTCCTTCACACGGCCGCCGCGCACGAGCACCATCGAGTGCTCCTGCAGGTTGTGGCCGACGCCGGGGATGTAGGCGGTGACCTCGACCCCGGAGCTCAGCCGGACACGGGCGACCTTCCGAAGCGCCGAGTTCGGCTTCTTCGGGGTCGTCGTGTACACCCGGGTGCACACGCCCCGGCGCTGGGGCGAACCCTTGAGGGCCGGCGTCTTGGTCTTGGAGACCTTGTCCTGCCGGCCCTTGCGGACGAGCTGCTGAATGGTGGGCACCGCGTCAATTCTCTTTCTGTCCAGCGAAGTGGTCTGTGCTCCTCGCGCACCAGCGAACCCTTGTCGCTGCTGCAGGTGTGCGACCACCTGCCCTGCTCGACCGCTCCGGGAGACCCTCATCGGGCCTTCGGAACGGGAGTCGCAGACACAGAGCTCGCGCAAGAGGTCGGGCACGCCCGAACACACAAGGAATCAGATTACGTTGCCGGGGCAAGGGGGTCAAAAGGACGACTCCCGACGCCTCCGGCCGGAGGGCCCGCGGAGGGCGCTCAGGCGTCGTCGAGGACGACGGTGGCGTTGCGCTCGACGAGCGACACGGTCTCCGCGTCCAGGTACTGCCGCGCCCCGAGCAGCCGGGGCAGCAGCTCGCGCTGCGTGGTCGTCGCCCGGAAGAGCAGGCCGATCGTGACCTCGTGGTCCGGGACGAACGAGCGCCGGATCTCGTCGCCAGCGCGGACCGTCCCCGCCCGGACGACGGAGAGGTAGGTGCCGGGGCGGGCGTCGAGGGTGAAGCGCTTGACCCAGCCGCGCTCCTCGAGGAAGCCCGAGAACGTCCGGCACGGGACCCGGGGGTCCGTCACCTCGAGCTCGAGGACGTCGCCGTCCTCGGGGTCGCCCACCGTCCACCGCTCCCCCACCAGGACCTCGGCGAGATCGATCCCGACCGTGGTGAGGTTCTCGCCGAAGCAGCCGTTCGGCAGGTGGCGGCTCAGCTCGCGCTGCCACCGGTCGAGGTCCTCGCGCTGGAACGCGTACACGGCCTGACGGTCGCCGCCGTGGTGCCGGGCGTCGCCGATGTAGTCGCCCGCGACGCCGCTGGACCCGCGCTTCGGGCCGGGAGCCCGGACCTCCACGGGCCCGTCGGCGGCGCGCTTGTCGATCCCGGTGAGCTTGACCTTCGCGTACGCCTTCTCGGCGGCCGCACCGACGTTGACCGACTGCACCTGGGGCACGGCGCCACAGTAGTGCTCCCGCGTTACGGGGAGGGTCGTCCCGGGGACGCGTCGCCCGACGACCTGCCCCGATGAGTTCGGGGCAGGTCGTCGGTCAGCACCTCGACCCGGCCACCCGAGGCCGGAGACCTGTCAGAGGGAGTCGTTACCGTCATGGCCATGGAGCTGGCGATCGAGGCGCAGGGGCTCACCAAGCGCTACAAGGACGTGGTGGCGCTGGCCGGCGTGGACCTGGCGGTGCCGCGGGGCACGGTCCTCGGCCTGCTCGGGCCGAACGGGGCGGGCAAGACGACCACGGTGCGCGTGCTCACGACCCTCCTGGTCCCGGACTCGGGCTCGGCGCGGGTCGCCGGGGTCGACGTCGTCGCCGACCCCGCCGGGGTCCGGAGCCGGATCGGGCTGTCCGGCCAGTACGCCGCCGTCGACGAGTACCTGACGGGCTACGAGAACCTCGAGATGGTCGGGCGGCTCTACCACCTGGGGCGGCGCCGGAGCCGTGAGCGGGCGAGGGAGCTGCTGGAGCAGTTCGGGCTGGGCGACGCGGCCAACCGGCCCGCGAAGACCTACTCGGGCGGCATGCGCCGACGCCTCGACCTCGCGGGCGCGCTCGTGGCCGACCCCGAGGTCATCTTCCTCGACGAGCCGACGACCGGGCTGGACCCGAAGGCCCGCCTCGACATGTGGGAGGTGATCGCCTCGCTGGTGGCGGGCGGGACGACCCTGCTCCTCACCACCCAGTACCTCGAGGAGGCCGACCGCCTCGCCGACGACATCGTGGTGATCGACCACGGCCGGGTCATCGCGCGGGGCACCTCGAGCGAGCTGAAGTCGATGATCGGCGGCGAGCGCGTCGAGCTCACCGTGCTCGACCGCGACCAGCTCGAGCCCGCCCGCGCCGCGCTCGCCGGGCTGGCCTCCGGCGAGCCGACCGTCGACCGGTCGTCGCGCTCGCTGGTCGTGCCGGTGTCGGGCGGTGCCGGGGCGCTGGCCGAGGCGCTCCGACGGCTCGCCGACGCGGGCGTCGGGCTGGAGGACGTGGGGCTCCGCCGGCCGACGCTGGACGAGGTGTTCCTGACGCTCACCGGCCACCCCAGCGACGAGCCGGCCGGGAAGCCGAAGGCCAAGACGAAGGAGACGAGGGCATGAGCGCCGCGACCACGCTGACCGACGGGCTGATCGTCGCCAAGCGCAACCTCATCAAGATCCGCCGGGTGCCCGAGCTGCTGGTGTTCACCACGCTCTCGCCGATCATGTTCGTGCTGCTGTTCGCGTACGTCTTCGGCGGCGCGATCGCCGGCGGTGACCCGCAGCAGTACCGCGAGTTCCTGATGGCCGGGATCTTCGCGCAGACGGTGATCTTCGGCGCGACGACGACCGGCGCCGGCCTGGCCGACGACGTGCAGAAGGGCATCATCGACCGCTTCCGGTCGCTGCCGATGGCCCCGTCCGCGGTGCTCACCGGGCGGACCCTCTCCGACGTCCTGAACAACGTGATCGTGCTCGTCGTGATGTCGCTGACCGGGCTGCTGGTCGGCTGGCGGATCCGGACCTCCGTGGTGGAGGCCGCGGGCGGCTACCTCCTGCTGCTCCTGTTCGCGTACGCGATCTCCTGGGTGATGGCGTACGTCGGTCTGCTGATCCCGAGCGTCGAGGTGCTCAACCAGGCGTCGTTCATCGTGATCTTCCCGCTGACGTTCCTGGCCAACACGTTCGTGCCGCTCGAGTCGTTGCCCGGCCCCCTGGAGACGTTCGCGGCCTGGAACCCGGTCTCCGCGATCACCCAGGCCGCGCGGGAGCTGTTCGGCAACACGGCCCTGGTGGCCCCGAGCGACCTGTGGCCGCTGCAGCACCCGGTGCTCTACACCCTGATCTGGGTCGTCATCATCCTCGCCGTGTTCGTCCCGCTGACGAACGTGCAGTACCGCCGGGCCGCCAGCCGCTGACTCGCTCCTGCGGGCGCTCAGTGGCCGCTGACGCGCTCGTAGCGCCCGCGGAGGAAGGGGACCGCCTCCTGGTCGCCCAGCGCGACGTCGATCGCGTACGCGAGCCGGCCGCCGTCGAGCTCGAAGCGGTGGTGCGCGCTCCCCCGCGGCGTCGCCCGGACCAGCTCCAGCGCCCCGCCGGCCCAGCGCCCGCGACCGGGCTCGGGCGCGTTCCCGAACGAGTCGAAGAGCCACCACCGGACGCCGGCGTCGTCGACCGCGCCGGCGTCACCCAGGAACACCCCGTGCGCCAGGAACTCAGCCCCGTCGTCGCGGACCTGGCGGTAGTCCTGGACGACGACGGTGCCGCCCAGGTCCAGCTTGAAGGTCAGCGCGGCCCGCGTCCGCGCGGCGGGCGCCCAGGGCGAGGCCGACTGCTCCTCGACCCCGGACCAGTTCCCGAGCAGGTCCCAGAACCGTTCGCCGAGGATCACGCGCACCACGCTAGCCAGGTCGTGGAACGCCCGAAGGGCGGGCCCGGCCGAAGCCGGACCCGCCCTTCGCGGTCTCTTGCGGTGGAGACGTACCGACTAGCGATAGTCGCCCAGGTCGAACTCCTCGAGCGGGACCGCCGCACCCGAGGCCTGGCCGAAGTCGTAGTCGAAGGTGTCGTACCCGACCATCGAGTACGCCTGCGCCTTCGCCTCCTCCGTGGCCTCGACCCGGATGTTGCGGTAGCGGTCCAGGCCGGTGCCGGCCGGGATCAGCTTGCCGAGGATGACGTTCTCCTTCAGCCCCAGGAGGCTGTCGGACTTGCCGTTGATGGCCGCGTCGGTGAGCACCTTGGTCGTCTCCTGGAAGGAGGCGGCCGAGAGCCACGAGTCGGTGGCCAGCGACGCCTTGGTGATCCCCATCAGCACGGGACGACCCGAGGCCGGCGTGCCGCCCTCGGAGACGACCTGACGGTTCGCCGCCTCGTACGCGCGACGATCGACCAGGTCACCCGTGAGCAGGTTGGAGTCGCCCGACTCGATGACCGTCACCCGGCGGAGCATCTGCCGGATGATGATCTCGATGTGCTTGTCGTGGATCGGCGCGCCCTGGGTCCGGTAGACCTGCTGGACCTCGTCCACCAGGTGCTCCTGCACCCGACGGACACCGAGGATCCGCAGGACGTCCTGCGGGTCCGGGGTGCCGGCGGTGAGCTGCTGGCCCACCTCGACGTGGTCGCCGTCCTCGACGAGCAGCCGCGAACGACGGCTCACCACGAACTCGGCCGGCTCGGAGCCGTCGTCAGGGGTGACGACGACCTTGCGCGAACGGTCCGCGTCCTCGACGCTCACGCGACCGGCGGCCTCCGAGATCGGCGCCTTGCCCTTGGGCTGACGCGCCTCGAACAGCTCGACGACACGCGGCAGACCCTGCGTGATGTCGTCACCCGCCACACCACCGGTGTGGAAGGTACGCATCGTGAGCTGCGTGCCGGGCTCGCCGATCGACTGCGCGGCGACGATGCCGACGGCCTCGCCCACGTCGACGATCTTGCCCGTCGCGAGCGAACGGCCGTAGCACATGGCGCACGTGCCGGTCACGGCCTCGCACGTCAGGACGCTGCGCACCCGCACCTTGGTCACGCCGTGCCCGACCAGGATGCCGATGTTGACGTCGCCCAGGTCGACCCCGGCCGGGAGCAGGACGTTGCCGTCCGCGTCCAGGACGTCGGTGGCGAGCGTGCGGGCGTAGACCGCGGCCTCCACGTCGCCGTCCAGGACGACGACCCCGTCGTCACCCTTCTGACCGATGACCTTGGTCAGGCCGCGCTCGGTGCCGCAGTCCTCCTCGCGGACGATGACGTCCTGGCTCACGTCCACCAGACGACGCGTCAGGTAGCCCGAGTCGGCCGTACGCAGGGCGGTGTCCGCCTGACCCTTTCGACCACCGTGGGTGGAGATGAAGTACTCCAGGACCGACAGGCCCTCACGGAAGTTCGACTTGATCGGGCGGGCGATGATCTCGCCCTTCGGGTTCACCACCAGGCCACGCATGGCGGCGATCTGGCGCATCTGCACCATGTTCCCGCGGGCACCGGAGTGGACCATCATGTAGATCGGGTTGGTCTTGGAGAAGTTGGCCTCCATCGCCGCACCGAGCCGCGAGGTCGCGTCGGTCCAGATCTCGATGAG
Organism: Microlunatus antarcticus; assembly: GCF_014193425.1. NCBI lineage: Bacteria > Bacillati > Actinomycetota > Actinomycetes > Propionibacteriales > Propionibacteriaceae > Microlunatus > Microlunatus antarcticus. The sequence continues at coordinate 14,089 of NZ_JACHZG010000002.1, forward strand.
CTCCTGGCGACGCTCGTCCTCGGTGATCAGACCGCGCTCGTACTGACGGTCGATCTTGCTCGCCCGGTCCTCGTAGCCGGCCAGCAGCTCCGCCTTGTTCGGCGGCGTCTCGACGTCGCCGATGGACACGGTCACCCCGGAGCGCGTGGCCCAGTGGAAACCGAGGTCCTTCAGGGCGTCGAGGCAGTTGGCCACCTGGACCTTCGGGTACCGCTCCGCCAGGTCGTTGACGATCTGGCCGAGCTGCTTCTTGCCGACCTCGTAGTCGGTGAAGGGGTAGTCCGTCGGCAGGGCCTCGTTGAAGAGGGCCCGACCCAGGGTGGTCTCGAGCGTGATCCCGCCACGCTCGTTGAGCTCGAAGCCCGCCGGCGGCACGATGCCGGTCAGCCGCAGCTTGATCTTCGCCTGGACGCTGAGCTCGCCCCGGTCGAAGGCCATGATCGCCTCGGGCACGGAGCCGAAGGCCCGACCCTCGCCCGCGACGCCGTCGTTCTGCATCGTCAGGTAGTACATCCCGATGATCATGTCCTGGGTGGGCATGGTCACCGGCCGGCCGTCGGCCGGCTTGAGGATGTTGTTGGTCGACAGCATCAGGATCCGGGCCTCGGCCTGCGCCTCGGCCGACAGCGGCAGGTGCACGGCCATCTGGTCACCGTCGAAGTCCGCGTTGAACGCGGTGCAGACGAGCGGGTGGATCTGGATGGCCTTGCCCTCGATCAGCTGGGGCTCGAAGGCCTGGATGCCGAGGCGGTGCAGGGTCGGCGCCCGGTTCAGCAGGACCGGGTGCTCGGTGATGACCTCTTCGAGCACGTCCCAGACGACGGGACGCTGACGCTCGACCATGCGCTTGGCGGACTTGATGTTCTGCGCGTGGTTGAGGTCGTCGAGCCGCTTCATGACGAAGGGCTTGAACAGCTCCAGCGCCATCGCCTTGGGCAGGCCGCACTGGTGCAGCTTGAGCTGCGGGCCGACGACGATGACCGAACGGCCGGAGTAGTCGACGCGCTTGCCGAGCAGGTTCTGACGGAACCGGCCCTGCTTGCCCTTGAGCATGTCGGAGATCGACTTCAGCGGCCGGTTGCCCGGGCCGGTGACCGGACGTCCACGACGGCCGTTGTCGAACAGCGAGTCGACGGCCTCCTGGAGCATCCGCTTCTCGTTGTTGACGATGATCTCGGGCGCGCCGAGGTCGAGCAGCCGCTTGAGGCGGTTGTTCCGGTTGATCACACGGCGGTACAGGTCGTTCAGGTCGGACGTCGCGAAACGGCCACCGTCGAGCTGCACCATCGGGCGCAGGTCCGGCGGGATGACCGGGACGGCGTCCAGCACCATGCAGGTCGGGCTGTTCTTGGTCGACAGGAACGCGGAGACGACCTTGAGCCGCTTGAGGGCACGGGTCTTGCGCTGGCCCTTGCCGGTCACGATCGTGTCGCGCAGCTCGACGGCCTCGGCCTCGAGGTCGAAGGTGTCGAGGCGCTTCTGGATCGCGTCGGCGCCCATCGAGCCCTCGAAGTAGCGGCCGAAGCGGTTCTTCATCTCGCGGTAGAGGATCTCGTCGCCCTCGAGGTCCTGGACCTTGAGGTTCTTGAACCGCGACCAGACGGCGTCAAGGCGGTCGAGCTCGCGCTGCGAACGGTCGCGCAGCTGCTTGACCTCACGCTCGGCACCCTCGCGGACCTTGCGCTTGGCGTCGGACTTGGCGCCCTCGGCCTCGAGCGCGGCGGTGTCCTCCTCGAGCTTCTTCATCCGGTTCTCGATGTCGGAGTCCCGGCGACCCTCGAGCTGCTTGCGCTCGACGTCGATCTTGCCCTCGAGCGAGGACAGGTCGCGGTGGCGCGAGTCGGCGTCGACGGACGTGATCATGTACGCCGCGAAGTAGATGACCTTCTCGAGGTCCTTCGGGGCGATGTCGAGCAGGTAGCCGAGGCGCGACGGGACGCCCTTGAAGTACCAGATGTGGGTCACGGGAGCGGCGAGCTCGATGTGGCCCATCCGCTCGCGACGCACCTTGCTCCGGGTCACCTCGACGCCGCAGCGCTCGCAGATGATGCCCTTGAAGCGGACCCGCTTGTACTTGCCGCAGTAGCACTCCCAGTCCCGGGTGGGACCGAAGATCTTCTCGCAGAACAGACCGTCGCGCTCGGGCTTGAGCGTGCGGTAGTTGATGGTCTCGGGCTTCTTCACCTCGCCGTGCGACCACTGACGGATCTCGTCGGCGGTGGCGAGGCCGATACGGATCTCGTCGAAGAAGTTCACATCGAGCACGTTGTTGTCTCTCTATCTTTCGTTACGCGCATGGATCTCAGGTGGTGTGCGACTGGGTCGGGCCCGCCGACAGGCCCGGGGAACGTTCCCCGGGCCCGCCGGCGGGCGTCGACCTCAGACCTCTTCGACAGCGCCGAAGCCCTCACCGGGACGGCGGGACAGGTCGATCCCGAAGTCCTCGCTGCTGCGGTAGTCGTCCTCGGAGTCGCGGAGCTCGACCTCGGTGCCGTCGGAGGAGAGCACCTCCACGTTCAGGCAGAGGGACTTCATCTCCTTCACGAGCACCTTGAACGACTCCGGGATCCCGGGCTCGGGGATGTTCTCGCCCTTGACGATCGCCTCGTACACCTTCACGCGGCCGGGGACGTCGTCCGACTTGATGGTCAGGAGCTCCTGCAGAGCCCAGGCGGCCCCGTACGCCTCGAGCGCCCAGACCTCCATCTCGCCGAACCGCTGGCCACCGAACTGCGCCTTACCACCCAGCGGCTGCTGCGTGATCATCGAGTACGGACCGGTCGAGCGGGCGTGGATCTTGTCGTCCACCAGGTGGTGCAGCTTCAGCATGTAGATGTAGCCGACACCGACCGGCTCGGGGAACGGCTCGCCGGAGCGGCCGTCGAAGAGCCGGGACTTGCCGTCGCCGTCCACGAGGCGGTTGCCGTCGCGGCTGGGGAGCGTGTGGCTGAGCAGGCCCGTGATCTCCTCCTCGGTGGCCCCGTCGAAGACCGGGGTCGCGAGGCGGGTGTCGTGAGGAACCTGCCCGATGCCGACGTCGCGCAGGCGCTCGGCCCACTCGCCGTCGACGCCCGTGACGTCCCAGCCGGTCTTGCCGAGCCAGCCGAGGTGGGTCTCCAGGACCTGGCCGATGTTCATCCGGCTCGGCACGCCGAGCGGGTTGAGCACGATGTCGACCGGGGTCCCGTCCTCCATGAACGGCATGTCCTCGATCGGCAGGATCTTGGAGATGACGCCCTTGTTGCCGTGCCGGCCGGCGAGCTTGTCGCCGTCCTGGACCTTGCGCTTCTGCGCCACGTACACGCGCACCAGCTGGTTAACCCCGGGGGCCAGCTCGTCGTCGGAGTCGCGGTCGAAGACCCGGACGCCGATGACGGTGCCGGACTCGCCGTGGGGCACCTTGAGCGAGGTGTCGCGCACCTCGCGCGCCTTCTCGCCGAAGATCGCCCGGAGCAGCCGCTCCTCCGGGGTCAGCTCGGTCTCGCCCTTGGGCGTGACCTTGCCGACGAGGATGTCGCCGGTCGAGACCTCGGCGCCGATGCGGATGATCCCGCGCTCGTCCAGGTCGGCGAGCATCTCCTCGCTGACGTTGGGGATGTCGCGGGTGATCTCCTCCGCCCCGAGCTTGGTGTCACGCGCGTCGACCTCGTGCTCCTCGATGTGGATCGAGGTCAGCAGGTCGTCCTGGACGACGCGCTGGCTGAGGATGATCGCGTCCTCGTAGTTGTGACCCTCCCAGGGCATGAACGCGACGAGCATGTTGCGCCCGAGCGCCATCTCGGCGTTGTCGGTGCAGGGACCGTCGGCGAGCGGCGACCCCTTCTCGACCCGCTGACCCTCGGCCACGAGCGGCCGCTGGTTGATGCAGGTGCCCTGGTTGGAGCGCTTGAACTTCGAGAGCCGGTACGTGGTGTACGTGCCCTCGTCCTCGGCGATCTCGATGAGGTCGGCCGAGACCGAGGTGATGACCCCGGCGTTCTTGGCCACGGTGACGTCACCGGCGTCGACGGCCCCGCGGTACTCCATGCCGGTGCCCACGAACGGGGCCTCGGAGCGGAGCAGCGGCACGGCCTGGCGCTGCATGTTCGCGCCCATCAGGGCACGCGACGCGTCGTCGTGCTCGAGGAACGGGATCATCGCGGTGGCGACCGAGACCATCTGGCGCGGCGAGACGTCCATGTACTGGATGTCGTTGGCCGGGACCGTGTCCGGGTCGGCCTTGCGTCGGCGCGCGAGCACGCGCTCCTCGGCGAAGTGGTTGTTCTCGTCGAGCTTCGCGTTCGCCTGGGCGATCGTGTAGCGGTCCTCGACGTCGGCGGTCAGGTAGTCGATCTGGTCGGTGACCTGACCCTCGACGACCTTGCGGTACGGCGTCTCGACGAACCCGAACGCGTTCACCCGGGCGAAGCTCGCGAGCGAGCCGATGAGGCCGATGTTCGGGCCCTCCGGCGTCTCGATCGGGCACATGCGGCCGTAGTGCGACGGGTGGACGTCACGGACCTCCATGCCGGCGCGGTCACGGGACAGACCACCCGGGCCGAGGGCGTTCAGACGCCGCTTGTGCGTCAGGCCGGCGACCGGGTTGGTCTGGTCCATGAACTGGCTCAGCTGGCTGGTGCCGAAGAACTCCTTCAGCGCCGCGACGACCGGCCGGATGTTGATCAGGGTCTGCGGCGTGATGGCCTCGACGTCCTGGGTCGTCATCCGGTCGCGGACCACGCGCTCCATGCGGCCGAGGCCGGTGCGCAGCTGGTTCTGGATCAGCTCGCCCACGGTGCGCAGGCGGCGGTTGCCGAAGTGGTCGATGTCGTCCTCTTCGACCAGGAGCTCGCCACGGGGGCTGTCGAGCTCCTCCTTGCCGTCGTGCAGCGCGACGATGTAGCGGATCGCGGCGACGATGTCCTCGGTCCGCAGCACCTGGGTGTCGAACGGCGCGTCGAGGCCCAGCTTCTTGTTGATCTTGTACCGGCCGACCTTGGCGAGGTCGTAGCGCTTCGGGTTGAAGTAGTAGTTCTCCAGCAGCGCCTGCGCGGCCTCACGGGTCGGCGGCTCGCCGGGGCGCAGCTTGCGGTAGATGTCGAGCAGCGCCTCGTCCTGGGTGGTGACGTGGTCCTTCTCCAGGGTGAGCCGCATCGACTCGTACTGGCCGAACTCCTCGAGGATCTGCGCGTCGGTCCAGCCGAGCGCCTTGAGCAGCACGGTGACGTTCTGCTTGCGCTTGCGGTCGAGCCGGACGCCGACCATGTCGCGCTTGTCGATCTCGAACTCGAGCCACGCACCACGGCTCGGGATCATCTTGCAGGTGAAGATGTCCTTGTCCGAGGTCTTGTCGGTCGTCTGCTCGAAGTAGACGCCCGGCGAGCGGACGAGCTGGGAGACCACGACGCGCTCGGTGCCGTTGATGACGAAGGTGCCCTTGTCCGTCATCAGCGGGAAGTCGCCCATGAAGACGGTCTGGCTCTTGATCTCGCCGGTCTCGTTGTTCATGAACTCGGCGGTCACGAAGAGCGGCGCGGCGTACGTGACGTCGCGCTCCTTGCACTCGTCGACGGAGTTCTTCGGCGGCTCGAAGCGGTGGTCGCGGAAGGACAGCGACATGGTGCCGCTGAAGTCCTCGATCGGGGAGATCTCCTCGAAGATCTCCTCCAGGCCGGACTTGGTGTTGATGTCGGTACGACCCTCGCCCAGGGCGGCGTCGACGCGCGCGCGCCAGTCACCGTTCCCGACGAGCCAGTCGAACGAGTCGACCTGCAGGTCCAGCAGGTCGGGGACTTCCATGGGTTCGGCGATCTTCGCAAACGAGATCCGGCCTGTGGTCGAGATGACCGGGTTGATCAGGTTCTTCGAGGCGTTGCGCGAGGCGGCCAACTGCTATGTCCTTCCGAGTGCTCTCGGTATGAGCGATACGCCCTCGCGCGCATGCCAACGGACCCGAGTCAAACCGAACCGGGTCGAAGGAGATGGCGAGGGCAAACCCCGAGGTTAGCCGCTCAGACCGGACAAGTCAAGGTCACGGGAGCAGGCCAAGCCGAACCACACAAATCCTGCGCGGCTCGGGCAAGAGCATACCTGTCGGGGACGGCCTGACAAGGAGCGCCGCGAAAACACGCGGTGCGGTGTCGGAGCGGTCCGCGCACGAGAAAAATGCTGCCTCGCAACGAATTCTAGTCGGGCGCGGGAGGCGCTGCGCCCTCCTCCGCCCCCTCACCGTGTACGACCACACCGGTCTGAAGACGCCGACCGAGCCGGTCCAGTCGACGACGTCCGCCCGCACCGGTCTGAAGACGCCGTCGAAGCCGGCCCAGATGGAGCCGTACGCGCGCACCGGTCCGAAGACGCGGATCCGCTCCGGACGCGCCGAGGCCCGGCCCCTCCGGGTGGAGGGACCGGGCCTCGGTGCGCGTGCGCTGAGCTCCCCGGCAGGGCCGGGGATCAGATCACTTGTAGGAGACGGTGGCGCCGGCAGCCTCGAGGGCAGCCTTGGCCTTGTCCGCGGTCTCCTTGGTGACCTTCTCCAGGACGGCCTTCGGCGCGGCCTCGACCAGGTCCTTGGCCTCCTTGAGGCCCAGGCTGGTGAGCGTCCGCACCTCCTTGATGACCTGGATCTTCTTGTCGCCGGCCGCCTCGAGGATGACGTCGACCTCGTCAGAGGCCTCCTCCTCCTCGACAGCGGCGCCGCCGCCGGCACCGGCCGGGGCCGCCGCAGCGACCGGGGCCGCCGCGGTGACGTTGAACGTGGTCTCGAACTCCTTCACGAACTCGCTGAGCTCGATCAGGGTGAGCTCCTTGAACGCGTCCAGGAGCTCGGAGGTGCTGAGCTTCGCCATGGTGGCAGTCCTTCCTTAGTTTTCGTCCGCAGCCGGGGCTGCCGTGGTCTCGGCGGAGTCGTCCGCCAGGGGTGCAGCGGCTGCTGCGGTGTCGTCGGCCGCGGGTGCGGCCTCGATCGTGTCGGGCTCCGGATCGGTGCTCGGCGCAGGCGTGCCGGCCCCGGCGATGAGCGCCGGGTCCTCGGTGGCGGCCTGCTCCAGCGCGGCCAGCAGGCGGGCCGTCTGGGCGAGCGGCGCGGCGACCAGGCTGACGGCGTTCTGCAGGACTCCCTGCATGGCACCGACGGCCTTGGCCAGGAGCACCTCGCGGGACTCCAGGTCGGCCAGCTGGCGGAACTCGTCCGCCGACATGGCCTTGCCGTCCAGGACGCCGCCCTTGATGATCAGGAGCGGGTTGGCCCGTGCGAAGTCACGCAGGCCCTTCGCGACGGCGACGGCGTCGCCCTCGATGAAGGCGATCGCGGTCGGCCCGCTGAGGAGCGGCTCGACGCCGGGGACCCCTGCCTGCCGCGCGGCGATCGTGGTGAGCGTGTTCTTCGACACGGCGTAGGTCGCGTCGTCACCGAGCGAACGGCGCAGGTCCTTCAGCGCCTTCACGGTGAGCCCGCGGTACTCGGTCAGCACGGCGCCGGACGAGCCCTGGAACTTCTCCGTGAGCTCGGCGACCGCGGCTGCCTTGTCAGGCCTCGCCATGGGTCTCCTCTACTTCGTGAGCGCGCTACGGACGTAGCGCTTCCGAAGGACCCGACCCAGCGGCGGGAGGGACACGCGCGGGAAGCACGAGAGCGGGAGGCGAGCGGCACACAGACGTGCGTCCTGCTCGGGCCAGCTGGTCGAACTCACCTGCGCGGGTCCCCGTGTCACGGGATCTTCGGGCGCCCACGAGGGGCAGCCGACCAGCGGTCTTCGGTGAGCCCACCGTACCCGGGCGCCGAGCGCGCACCCAAATCCGCACCCCGGAACGTGTCACACCGAGCAAGTTCTCAGCGATGACCACGGCGTGTCGACTTGATCACGACGCCGTGATCTCTTCTCGGGCTCTTCACAGCCGTGTCTCAAGTTGATAACGTCCCGGCCTGTCGGCTTGATGAAGGAGTGAAGGATGAGATCTCTGCTCACGCGAGTGGCAGTCGGAACCGCTGTGGCGGCCGTGTCGCTCGGGGCTCTGGTCGGCACCGCCGCGCCCGCCTCGGCCGCCGGGTGCACGACGAAGTTCGACACCTACGCGACCGTCAAGGTGGGCAAGACGGGCAGCAAGGCCCGCGCGGTCGAGTGCCTCCTGCACCAGGCCGGCTACGCGACGAGCCAGAACAGCTCGTTCTCGGCGACGGACGCGAAGAAGCTCAAGGCGTTCCAGAAGAAGCACGCGATCAAGGCCACGGGCCAGACGAACGGTTCCACCTGGGCCGCGCTGATCGCCCAGGGCTCGACCCCGGCGCTGGAGCACGGCGACACGGGCGCGAGCGTCCGGCGCCTGCAGCTGTCGCTGCGGGCGCTCGGTCACGCCGAGCTGCCGGGCACCACGCTCTACGGCGACCTCACGCGCGCGGCGGTGAAGGACCTGCAGGCGAAGGTCGGGCTCGCGGTCACGGGCACCGTCTCCGCCGCCGAGTGGGCGGCGCTGCAGGCGGGCGGCCAGGCCGGCTCGGGCGGTGGCGTCCCTGTCCCCGTCCCGGTCCCGGCTCCGGCGCCGACCTCCCCGGGCGAGACCGCTCTGGCCTTCGCCAAGGAGCAGCTCGGCGAGAAGTACAAGTACGCCGCCGCCGGGCCCGACAAGTGGGACTGCTCGGGCCTCACGATGAAGGCGTGGGCCGAGGCAGGGGTCACGCTGCCGCACAACTCTGCTGCCCAGTACAAGATCGGCAAGAAGGTCAAGAAGGCCGACCTGCAGCCCGGCGACCTCGTCTTCTTCTACGACGGTCCGTCCCACGTCGGCATCTACGCCGGTGACGGCCAGATCATCCACGCGCCGAAGCCCGGCAAGACGGTCACCTACATCAAGGTCTCGTCCATGCCGTGGAAGGGCGCCCGCCGCCCCGGCTGAGGTCGGGCGGCAGCCGTACGTGCCCTGAGGCGTCCGCGAACATCCGGCAGAGTAGCGGCGTGAGCACCTCCGACGCCGCCGTCCCCCGCCCGACCGTTACCGTCCGCCCCGGTCGGGAGTCCCACGTAGCGGCGGTCGTGGAGATGGTGCGGGAGCTGGCCGCGTACGAGCGGGCCGCCGACCAGGTGCATCTCACCGCGGAGCAGCTGCACCGCGCGGTCTTCACCGGAGCGGCGCCCGACGGGAGCCCGGCGGCGTACCTGCTGGTGGCCGAGGTGGACGGCGAGGCGGTCGGCTTCGCCCTGTGGTTCCTGAGCTTCTCCACCTGGGAGGGCGTGCACGGGATCTACCTGGAGGACCTCTACGTCAAGGCCGACAGGCGCGGGACCGGGGCCGGACGGGCCCTCCTGACCGAGCTGGCCCGCATCGCCCGCGACCGTGGCTACGCCCGCGTCGAGTGGGCGGTCCTGAACTGGAACGAACCCGCCATCGGCTTCTACCGCCGGATCGGGGCGACGCCGATGGACGACTGGACGACCTACCGGTTGACCGGCTCGGCGCTGGAGTCGCTCGCCCGCTGAACCCGGGCTTCCCGCCCGAGCCCGAACCAGCTGACGACCGCGCCGACGAGCACGGCACCGGCCCCGATCAGCATGGCCGTCGGGAAGCCCTGCTGCAGGGCGGACGGGTCGCTGGTGGTCGCCTTCGACAGCCCGGCCAGGGACGGCACGACGGCGACCGCGAGGAGTCCGGCGGTGCGCGCGACGGCGTTGTTCACCCCGGAGGCCGCGCCGGACAGCTGCTCGGGCGCGGCGGCGAGCACGGTCGCGGTCAGCGGGGCGACCGTCAGCGACATCCCGAGCCCGAGCAGGACCGCCGACGGGGCGACGTCGGTGAGCCAGCGCGCGTCCGGCCCGATCCGCGTGGCCAGCGCGAACGACGCGGCCGCCAGCAGGATGCCCGCGGTCATGAGCACGCGGGGTCCGGTTCGCGAGGCCAGACCGCCGACCCGCGAGGACAGCAGGAGCATGAGCACCGTCGCCGGCAGCATCGCCGTCCCGGCCGCCAGCGGGGACCACCCGGCCACCACCTGCAGCTGCAGGATCACCAGGAAGCCGTAGACGCCGAGGGCGCCGTAGACGAAGAACGTGGCGACGTTGGTCGCGGAGAACACGCGGTTCTTGAAGATCTCGAGCGGGACGAGCGGGTGGCTGCTGCGCTGCTCGACCACCACGAACACGACGCCGGCGGCGACCCCGCCCACCCCGGCGAGCACGACCGGCCACGTCCAGCCGCGCGCACCCGCCTCGGTCAGCGACCAGGTGAGACCGGTCAGCGAGGCGACGATCGCGAGCGTCCCGACGAGGTCCAGCCTCTTGACCGCGTCGCGGGTGTCCCGCGACTCCGGGACGTGCCGGAGCGTGCCGTAGAGGACCACCGCGGCGATCGGCAGGTTCACGAGGAACACCAGCCGCCAGTCCACCGCCACCAGCCAGCCCCCCAGGAACGGTCCGACCGCGCCCGACAGCCCGCTCAGCCCGGCCCACGTCCCCACGGCGCGCGGCTGGTCCTCCGACGCGAAGACCGACGAGATGATGGACAGGCTGCCGGGGGTCAGCAGCGCGCCGCCGATGCCCTGCAGCGCCCGCGCCGCGATCAGCACCTCGGTCGACGGGCTGAGCGCGCACAGCGCGGAGGCGACGGCGAACCACACCACCCCGACCAGGAAGACCCGACGCCGGCCGAGCCGGTCGCCGAGGACGCCGCCCAGCAGGATCAAGGCGGCCAGCGTCAGCGTGTACGCGTTGGTGATCCACTGCAGGGCGGTGAAGCCCGCGTCGAAGTCGTCGCCGATCTGTGCCAGGGCCACGTTGACGACCGTGGAGTCGAGGAAGGCCATGCCCGACCCCGCGATCGTCGCGGCGAGCACCCAGCGTCCCTGGGCCGTTCCGAGCCGCACGGACGGGGCCACGAGGTCACCTCTCTGGCCGCTCCGCGCGCCGCTCGGCTGAGCTGCGCTACTCGGCGAACCGGACGAGGGAGACCGTACCGCCGACGGCGAGGACGAAACCCAGCACGGCCACCGGACCCAGGCCGGGCAGCACGCCGTCGCCGAACAGCCACAGGCCCAGCAGCGACGGGACGAGGAGCTCGAGCATGAAGGTCACCGCGGTGACGGTGGTGACGTCGCCGCGCTGCAGCGCCAGCGCGAAGAAGACCGTGCCGAGCACCCCCTGCACGACGACCGTCCACACCAGCGGGTGGGCCAGGGCGGCCCAGGTCAACGGCTCGGCCGAGAACGCCCGGGAGGCGAGCGCGACGCCGGTCCAGGCCAGACCCGCCGCGGCGGCGAGCACCGCGGCGGCGGGACGACCCCGCAGGCGGAGGCCGACGAGACCCAGGGCGACCGGGACGACGGTGGCGCCCAGCAGGACCCACTGGCCCGGCAGGGCCAGCGGAGCCGCCGGTCGCGGGTCGGCCGTGACGCAGAGGAGGACCAGCCCGGCGCCGAGCGCGCCGAGCGAGGCCCAGTCCTTGCCGCCCAGCCGCTGCCCGCGGAAGGCGGCGATCACGGCCGTCACGCCGACGCTGCCGACGAGGATCGACTGGACCAGGAACAGCGGGAGGCGCTGCAGGGCGACGACGTTCGCGAGGAACGCGACCCCGTCCAGCCCGAGGCCGAGCAGGTACGGCAGCTGCCGCAGGATCCGGGTGACCCCGCCCAGGCCGGTGACCTCGGCGGTCTGCCGGGCCCCGACGGACTGCAGGACCGAGCCGACCCCGTACCCCAGGAGCGCGACGAAGGCCGCGACCCAGCTCAGTGCGAGCAAGGTGCGGCCTTCGACGTGGAGATGATGCGGAGGAGCCGAGGGCTACTGCTCGCCGTCCACCTTGACCTTGGCCGGGTCGACCGGGACGCCCGGGCCCATCGTGGTCGAGAAGGTGATCTTGCGGATGTAGCGGCCCTTGGACGCGCTCGGCTTGAGCCGGAGCACCTCGTCGAGCGCGGCGAAGTAGTTCTCCTGCAGCTGCTCCTGGGAGAAGGAGGCCTTGCCGATGATGAAGTGCAGGTTCGAGTGCCGGTCGGCCCGGAACTCGATCTTGCCGCCCTTGATGTCGGTCACGGCCTTGGCCACGTCGACGGTCACGGTGCCCGTCTTCGGGTTCGGCATCAGACCGCGCGGGCCGAGGACGCGGCCCAGCCGGCCGACCTTGCCCATGAGGTCCGGCGTGGCGACGACCGCGTCGAAGTCCAGGTAGCCACCGGCGACCTTGGCGATCAGCTCGTCCGAGCCGACCTCGTCGGCGCCGGCGTCGAGCGCCTGCTGCGCCCGGTCACCCGTCGCGAAGACGAGGACCTTGGCGGTCTTGCCGGTGCCGTTCGGCAGGTTGACGGTGCCGCGCACCATCTGGTCCGCCTTGCGGGTGTCGATGCCCAGCCGCATCGACACGTCGACCGTCTCGTCGAACTTCGCCTTGGCGTTCGCCTTCGTGAACTCCAGCGCCTCGACGGGCCCGTAGAGCTTGTCGGCGTCGACCTTCTCGGCGACCTCGTTGTAAGCCTTGCTGCGCTTCATGTCTGGTTCCTTTCACCAGTTGTGGTCAGAGCCGCGCGACTCCCCCACGTCCTTCTTGGGTCAGTGCAGAAAGTGGTCGATCCGGCGCCGTTCTGAGGCTCAGGACGGGGTACAGGCGACCACTTTCAGTGGTGCTACTTGTCGACGGTGACGCCCATGGAACGGGCGGTGCCCTCGACGATCTTCATCGCGGCGTCGACGTCGTTCGCGTTCAGGTCCGGGAGCTTCGTCTCGGCGATCTCGCGCACCTGGTTGCGGGTGAGCTTGCCGACCTTGGTGGTCTGCGGGACGCCCGACCCCTTGGCGATGCCGGCGGCCTTCTTGATCAGCTCGGCGGCCGGCGGGGTCTTCGTGATGAACGTGAACGAGCGGTCCTCGTAGATCGTGATCTCGACCGGGATCACGGTGCCACGCTGGGCTTCCGTCGCGGCGTTGTACGCCTTGACGAACTCCATGATGTTCACGCCGTGCGGACCGAGAGCGGTACCGACGGGCGGGGCGGGCGTCGCGGAGCCGGCGTTGAGCGCGACCTTGACGAGCGCGGCGACCTTCTTCTTGGGAGGCATTGCGGTGTGGTCCTTCGTTGTGGGTTGGTGCGACGTCCTTCGGCTGGCTCCGGACGCGGTGGAAGACCGGGTCGGGCTAGGTCTTCTGGATCTGGGGGAAGGTCAGGTCGACCGGGGTCTCGCGACCGAGGATCTCGACCAGCGCCTTGAGGCGCTGGTTGTTGACGTTGATCTCCGTGATGGTGGCGTGCACGCCCGCGAACGGGCCGTCGACGACCATGACCGAGTCCCCGACCTCGAAGTCGGCGACCTCGACCTTCTTCTTGCGCTTCGACGGCGTGTCCGAGCCGGCGGTCGCGGCGGCGATGACGGCCGGGGCCAGCATCTTCTCCACCTCGTCGAGGCTCAGCGGGACCGGCGAGTTCGAGTGGCCGACGAAGCCGGTGACGGACGGCGTGTGCCGGACCGTCGACCAGGACTCGTCGGTGAGGTCCATGCGGACGAGCACGTAGCCGGGGAGCACCGTGCGGCGGACCTGCTTGCGCTGGCCGTTGCGGATCTCGGTGACCTCTTCGGTGGGGACCACGATCTCGAAGATGTAGTCCTCCATGTTGAGGGAGGACACGCGGTTCTCGAGGTTCTGCTGCACACGGTTCTCCATGCCGGAGTAGGTGTGGATGACGTACCAGTCGCCGAACTTCGCGCGGAGCTCGCCGCGGAACGACTCCAGCGCGACCGCGCCGAGGTCCTCCTCGCCGTCGGCCGCCTCCTCCTCGTCGTCGGCCTCGTCCGCCGCGCCGAAGTTCAGGTCGATGTCGTCGGTCTCGGGCTCGGCCGGGGCGGTGCCGCCGGCGAAGTCGAGGTCGATGTCGTCGTTGGTGGCAGCAGCGGTGCTCGAGCCGCCGAAGTCGAGGTCGATGTCGAAGTCGACGTCGTTCGAGCCGGAGCTCGCCTCGGTGGTGGGGGCAGAGCCTTCCGCCGACTCCGCCTGAGGGCGTGAGTCGTCGTCGAAGGTGTCGGGCACGTCAGGGTTCTCCAGGTCTATCGAGGTCAAGGGGTGGGGCTCAGCTGAAGATCGCGAAGACCAGCTTGCCGATGCCCAGGTCGAGCAGGCTCACGAGCGCGATGATGAACAGCACGAAGACCAGCACGACCACGAAGTAGTTGCCGAGCTGCTGCCCGGTCGGGTAGACGACCTTGCGGAGCTCGCCGACGGACTGCTGCACGAAGGCGACGGGCGTGGTGCGCTTCTCCGTCTCCTCGACGTCACGCTTGGCCGTGGGCGTCCCCTTGGGGGAGGTGCCGGCCTTGCGCTTCTCGGGGAGGGTCGCGCCGGTGCCGGTCGCGGCTGCTCCGACGCCAGCCGTCTCGAGCTCGGCCGGAGCCGCGTCGAGGTCGTCGGGCTCGGTGCGGGCCTCGTCCGACGCGTCGTCGGCGTCAGCCTCGGCGAGCTCGGGAGGCAGGTCTTCGGCGTCCGACGAAGGCCCAGAGGGCACTGCCTCGTCCTTGTCTGCCACGTGTCCTCCCGGTCTCGTTCCGCGTCCTGCAGGGCAAGAGGGACTTGAACCCCCAACCTTCGGTTTTGGAGACCGATGCTCTGCCAGTTGAGCTATTGCCCTCCGGTGACCGGCTCCACGCCACCGCGCCCGGATCCCGGGCACAGCGGAGCAGGGGTCCTGCCACCAAAAGTCGAGTGTAGTGCACCTTTCGTCTGTCCTCGCTCCGCTCGGACGCGGCCCGCGCTCTGACCCGATGCCTTCCTCCCTCCCGCGCAGGACGAAGAGCGTGTCCTGCGCGTCCGGTCGTCCAGGCACCGGCGCGCGGACCGGCGGTGGTCTCGTCGGGGAGCCGACGGCCCGCGCACGAGACGAGCGGGACGGGCGGACTCAGACCGCGAGGCGCTGCTCCGCGGCGGCGAGGAGCACGCAGGTGGCGAGCCCGTCGATCGCGGCGGCGACGTCGTCCGGGGTCGGCATGGAGGGCGCGATGCGGATGTTCCGGTCTCGGGGGTCGCGGCCGTACGGGAACGCGGCGCCCGCCCCGGTCATGGCGATGCCCGCGCCCTTGGCCAGGGCGACGACCCGGCTGGCGGTGCCGTCCGGCACGTCGAGGCTGATGAAGTAGCCGCCCTCGGGGTCGGTCCAGGTCGCGAGGTCCAGCTCGCCGAGCCGCTTGGCCAGGATCTCCTCGACCTGGTCGAACTTCGGCCGCAGGATCGCGCGGTGCGCGCGCATCAGCTCGCGCACCCCCTCGGCGTCGCGCAGGAAGAGCGCGTGCCGCAGGTGGTTGACCTTGTCCGGGCCGATGGTCCGCTTGCTCAGGTGGCCGAGGTACCAGGCCACGTTCGCGGGGCTGCTGCCGAAGAACGAGACACCCGCACCGGCGAAGGTGATCTTGGAGCTCGAGGCGAAGACGAACACCCGGTCGGGGTGCCCGGCGGCCGCGGCGAGGCCGAGCACGTCGACCGCGGGACGCTCGTCGTCGGTGAGGTGGTGGACGGCGTACGCGTTGTCCCAGAAGATCCGGAAGTCGGGCGCCGCGGTCGGCATCTCGACCAGCGCCCGGGTGACCGCCTCGGAGTAGACGGCGCCGTCGGGGTTGGCGTAGGTCGGCACGACCCACATGCCCTTGATGCTCGGGTCGTCGGCGACGAGGCGGCGGACCTCGTCGAGGTCGGGGCCGTCCGGGCCGAGCTCGACCGGGACCATCTCGATGCCGTAGGCCTCGCAGAGCGCGAAGTGCCGGTCGTAGCCGGGCACGGGGCACAGGAACTTCGCCGGTCCGTCGACCCAGCGCGGGCCGTCGGTCGTGCCGAGCAGCAGGCTGAAGACCAGGGTGTCGTGCATGATCGACAGGCTCGCGTTGTCCCCCGCGACGAGCTGGGCGACCGGGATGCCGAGCAGCGGCGCGAAGATCTCACGGACCTCGACCAGCCCCTGGGTCCCGCCGTAGTTGCGGCAGTCGACGCCCGAGGCGTCGGTGTAGCGGCCGGCACCCGGGAGGCTGAGCAGCTCGTTCGACAGGTCGAGCTGCGCGGCCGAGGGCTTACCGCGGGTGAGGTCGAGCTTCAGCCCCTGGGCGACCAGGGCCTCGTACGCGGTCGTCTGCTCCGCGTGCAGGGCGAGCAGGTCGTCGTGGGACAGGTCGGCGAGACGCATGGCGCCAGCCTATCGACCGACGACGGCGGCACCCCTGCCATTCTTGGCCCGTGACTGCGACGTCGGGGCCCACCAAGACCAGCGGCGCGACGGGGGGTCAGGTCAACCTGGCCCACTGGGTGCACGACCGCGCGACGAGCAGCCCGGACAAGGTGGCGGTCCGGCAGGGCGACGTCGAGCTGACCTACGCGGGGCTGGACGCCGCGTCGGCCGCCTTCGCCGACCAGCTCCGGGGCCTGGGCGTCGCCCCGGGGGACCGGGTCGCCATGATCGTGCCCAACGTCCTCGCCTTCCCTGTCGCCTACTACGCCATCCTCCGCGCCGGCGCGGTCGTGGTGCCGATGAACCCGCTGCTCAAGGCGGGCGAGGTCGCGTACACGTGGTCGGACTGCGGGGCGCGCGTGGCGGTCGTGTTCGCGCTGTTCGCCGAGACGGCACGCACGGCGGCGGAGACGACGGGCACGCGGGTCGTCGTCGTCGGGCCGGACGACCTCGGGGCGCCCGACGAGCCAGCTGACCCGACTGACGGGAGCGCGCTCGCCGTCGTCGAGCGCGAGCCCACCGACACCGCCGTCATCCTCTACACGTCGGGCACGACGGGCCGGCCCAAGGGGGCCGAGCTCAGCTTCGCCAACCTGCGCTCCAACACGCTGGCCTGCGTCGAGACCCTCTTCCTGAACGGTCCGGACGACGTGCTCTTCGGCGGGCTGCCGCTCTTCCACTCCTTTGGCCAGACCTGCGCGCTGAACGCCTCCGTCGCCGGCGGCTCCTGCCTGACCCTGCTGCCGCGGTTCGCCCCGCGCGAGGCGCTCGCGACCGTGGCCCGGGACGGCGTGACCGTGTTCCTCGGCGTGCCGACCATGTACATGGCCCTGCTGGCCGCCGCGCAGGCCGACCCGGCGTTGGCGGGCCAGGCCGCGACGGTCCGGTTCGCGGTGTCCGGCGGCTCCTCGCTGCCCGTCGAGGTCCTGCGCGGGGCCGAGGAGACCTTCGGCCTCCGGGTGCTCGAGGGCTACGGGCTCTCGGAGACCTCGCCCGTGGCGTCCTTCAACCACCCGGACCGGCCCAGCCGGGCGGGCTCGGTCGGCGTCGCCATCCGCGGCGTGGAGCTCGCGCTCGGCCGGCCTCCGCAGGAGGACGAGGCGGACAGTCCCGACGCGTCGGTCGACCTGCTCGACGGGGACGACCCGGACGCGATCGGGGAGATCCTGGTCCGCGGCGAGAACGTCATGCTCGGCTACTGGGCCAACCCCGAGGCCACGGCCGAGGCGGTGCGGGGCGGCTGGTTCCACACCGGCGACCTGGCCCGCCGCGACGCCGACGGCTTCTACTTCATCGTCGACCGGGTCAAGGACCTGATCATCCGCAACGGCTTCAACGTCTACCCCCGCGAGGTCGAGGAGGTGCTGTACGCGCACCCGGCCGTGGCGGAGGCGGCGGTCGTCGGCATGCCCGACCCGCTCCGCGGCGAGGAGGTCGGCGCGCTCGTCCAGCTGCGCGAGGGCGCCGAGGTCGGCGAGGACGAGCTGCGCGACTTCGTCGCCGAGCGCGTGGCCGCGTTCAAGTACCCCCGCGTGATCCGCTTCGGCCCCGTGCCCAAGGGCCCGACCGGCAAGATCCTCAAGCGCGAGATCCACCTGCGGGGCTGAGCCGCGCTCGCGAGAACGCTCTCCGAGCCTTCGTCACGCTCCCTGAGCCTGTCGAAGGGCCCGGAACGGGTCGGCTCCGTCCGCCGTGTCCCGCAGCATCACGCCGGAGAAGCCAACCTGCGCGAGGCCCTTCGACAAGCTCAGGGGGCGCTGCCGGGAAGCGTCGGGCGCCTCTCGAGAGCGCTCAGCCGCCGGGCGTGAACGAGGTCGGCAGGTTCGGGAGCTCGACCTGGGTCACGAGCGCGCTCGTCGGACCGAGGCGGACCGTCGTCCCGTCGACCTCGACCTGGCCGACCTGCAGGAGCGTGGTCGTGGCGGCCTGCTCGAGGTGCACCTCGGCCGGCTCGGACCCGAAGTTGACCACGATGGCGGCGTCGTCGCGGGTCAGCACCAGCCAGTGCTCGTCGTCGTCGGAACGCGCGTGGCCCGCGTCGAAGCGCGGGTCAGTGAAGGCCGGGAGCGAGCGGCGGATCTCCAGCAGCCGGCGGTAGAGCGCCAGCAGCTCGGCGTGCGCCGCCTGCTCGGGCTCGGCCCAGTCGAGCTTGGAGGAGGTGAAGGTGGCGGGGTCCTGGGGGTCGGAGACGTTGGCCGGGTCCCAGTCCATCGCCTTGAACTCTTCCTTGCGCCCCTCCCGGACCGCCTCGGCGAGCTCGGGCTCGGGGTGCGCGGTGAAGAAGCGCCACGGCGTGCTCGCGCCCCACTCCTCGCCCATGAAGATCATCGGCGTGAACGGGCTGAGCAGGGTGACGACCGCGGCGATCGCGAGCTGGTCGCCGGACAGCCGGGAGGAGAGCCGCTCCCCCGTCGCCCGGTTGCCGATCTGGTCGTGGTTGTCGGAGCAGACGACCAGGCGCCAGGTCGGCGTCCGGAGGGTGTCGATGGGGCTGCCGTGGCTGCGACCGCGGAACGTGCTGCGCGTGCCCGTGTGGAAGAAGCCCGCCTCGGTGACCTTGCCGAGGGCCTCGAGGGAGTCGAAGTCGGCGTAGTAGCCGCTCGTGTCCCCGGTCAGGCTCACGTACAGGGCGTGGTGGAAGTCGTCGCTCCACTGCCCGGTCAGCCCGTAGCCGCCGCCCTCGCGGGAGGTGATCAGGCGCGGGTCGTTGAGGTCGGACTCGGCGATCAGGGTGAGGGGACGGCCGACGAAGGCGCTCAGCACCTCGGCCTCGATCGCCATCTCCTCGAGGATGTGGGTCGCGCGGGTGTCGTGCAGCGCGTGCACGGCGTCGAGCCGCAGACCGTCGACGTGGTAGTCGCGCAGCCACTGGTGGACGTTGTCGACGATGTACGCGCGGACCTCGTCGGAGTCCTCGCCGTCGAGGTTCGGGGACTCGCCCCAGGTGTTGGTGCCGCCGGCGTTGAGGTACGGGCCGAACTCGGGCAGGTAGTTCCCGCTCGGGCCCATGTGGTTGTAGACGACGTCCTGGATGACCCCGAGGTCGCGGGCGTGGCAGGCGTCGACGAAGCGCTGGTAGCCCTCGGGACCGCCGTACGCCTCGTGCACCGCGAACCAGAGGACGCCGTCGTAGCCCCAGTTCCAGATGCCGTTGAAGTCGTTGACCGGCATGATCTCGACGAAGTCGACCCCGAGCTCGACCAGGTGGTCGAGCCGCTCGATCGCGGCCTCGAGGGTCCCGGCCTCGGTGAAGGTGCCGACGTGCATCTCGTAGATCACGCCGCCGGGCAGCTGCCGACCGGTCCAGCGCTGGTCGGTCCACGCGAAGGCGAAGGGGTCGTACGTCCGCGACCAGCCGTGCACGCCGTCGGGCTGGCGGCGCGAGCGCGGGTCGGGACGGACCTCACCGGAGCCGTCGAGCTCGTAGCCGTAGTCGAACTCGCCCACGCCGGGCTGGCCCGAGTGGCCGGCGGGCAGCGGTCCGTCCACGGTCCACCAGCCCTCGGCGTCGCGCACCATCGGCACGGTGGTGGCGGTGCCGCCCACGGGGCGGATGTGCAGGGTCACCGCGCTGGGCACGGGGGCCCAGACGGCGAACTGAGGGATGCTCACGGCGCGTTGCTCCTGGTCAGGAAAAGTTCGTGGCTGGTCAGGCGGCGGCGATGACGGCGCTGAGATTAGCGGGGATCACGCCGCCGTGGGGGCGGGTCTTGTCGGGCCCGAGGGCTGCGGGGCCGGACGTCCGAGCGTCAGAGCGTGCAGCCGACGAGCACGGGCTCGGGCTCGAGGGTGATGCCGAAGGTCCGCCCGACCCCGTCGCGCACGGCGCGGGCCAGCGCGACGACGTCGGCCGAGCGTGCCGTGCCCCGGTTGGTCAGGGCCAGCGTGTGCTTCGTCGAGACGCGCGCGGGACCGTCGCCCCACCCGCGGCCGAAGCCGGCGTGCTCGATCAGCCAGGCCGCGCTCGTCTTCACCCGCCCGTCGGGCTGGGGGTAACGGGGAGCGTCGGCGGGCAGGGCCTGGGCCCCGGTCGGGTCGAGCACCGGGTTGGTGAAGAACGAGCCGGCGCTCCAGGTGTCGGGGTCGGCGTCGTCGAGGACCATGCCCTTCGAGCGGCGCAGCGACAGCACCGCCTCGCGGACCTCGGCGGCGGGCGCGCGGACCCCGACCTCGACGCCGAGCACGCGGGCGAGCTCGGCGTAGCGGACGGGCGCCGAGAGCGAGCCGAGCTTGAGCTGGAACGTCACGTCCAGCACGACGTAGCGGCCCGGGTCCCGCTTGAGCACGGAGGTCCGGTAGCCGAAGCCGCACTCCACGGCGAAGAGCGTCCGGACCTTCCCGGTGCTGCGGTCGAGCGTCCGGACGGTGGTGATGAGCTGACCGACCTCCGCGCCGTACGCCCCGACGTTCTGGATCGGGCTCGCGCCGACGGAGCCGGGGATGCCCGACAGGGCCTCCAGGCCACTCCAGCCGTTCGCCACGGTGAGGGCGACGAACGGGTCCCAGGGCTCGCCGGCCGCGACGGACACCACGGCGCCGGAGCAGGACGCGACGTCCTGGTCGACTCCGCGGGTCGCCACGAGCACGACGGTCCCGTCGAAGCCCGCGTCCCCCACCAGCACGTTCGAGCCGCCGCCGAGCACGAGCACCGGCTCGCCCGCGGCGTCGAGGGCGCGGACGACCTCGACGAGCTCGCGCTCGGAGGTCACCTCGACGAGGTCGCGGGCCGGTCCCCCGACCCGCAGCGTGGTGTGCGCGGCCAGCGGCTCGTCGTGACGGGCCACGAGGCCGCCCAGCACCGCCGCGCTCACGCGGGTCCTCCGGCCAGGACGACCCGGGCGGCGCCCAGCACCTTCTCGCCGTCGCAGGTCGCGTCGAGCGTCACGGTCACGGTCTCGGCGTCGACCGCCGTCACGGTCGCGGCGACGAGCAGCTCGGCGCCGACGCCGTCGTCGGGCACCGGGACGGGCCTGGTGAACCGCACGCCGTACGAGACGAGGCGGGCGCCGGGGCCGGCCCAGTCGGTGACCGCCCGGACGGCCAGGCCCATCGTCAGCATCCCGTGGGCGATCACCCCGGGGAGCCCGAGGTCCGTCGCGGCGTGGTCGGAGAAGTGGATCGGGTTGAAGTCGCCCGACGCGCCGGCGTAGCGGACGAGCGTCTCGCGGGTGACGTGGAGGGTGAGCGGGGGCAGGGCCGCGCCCACCTCGACGACGGGGCCGCTCACGCCGCCGCCTCGCGGCTGTGCACGAACGTGGCGTCCGCCACGAGGACGGTCTGCTCGACGGCGTCGCGGACGTCGACCGACGTCGTGATGATCTCGGTCGCGCCGCGCACACGCACCTTGGCGATGCTCAGCGTGGCGGTGACGACGTCGCCGGGCTCGAGCGGTCGGTGGTAGCGGAACTGCTGGTCGGCGTGGACGACCCGGCGGAGCTGCAGCCCGAGCTCGGGGTCGGTGAAGAGGACGTCCCACGCCGGGCCGGTGACGACGGCGCCGAAGGTCGGAGGGGCCACGACCGGACCGTTCCCCTCGACCAGCGGCGTGCCGAGCGCGGCCGCGAACTCTGCGACCTTGCCGCGGGTGACCTCGTACGCGGGCGTCGGCTCGTACGTCCTGCCGGCGTGGTCGGGGGTGATGGGCACGGTCGTCAGACTAGGACGCCGGGCTGACGGTCCCGGGCGGCGGCGTAGCGCGCCAGCACGAGCGGCGCGGCCTGGGCGCCCAGCGGCTCGACCAGGGTCCAGCCGCGTTCGTCGGCCAGCCGGCGCAGCGGGTCGAGCAGGAGCCCGTCGGCGAGGAAGAGCGGCCAGAGCGCGACCGGCGCGGTGAGGTCCTCGAGCACGTCGGCGACCCGCGGGGCGCAGGTTCCGAAGGCGGCGCGGACGTCACCACGACGTCCGTCGGCCAGCCGGGCGGCCAGATCAGCAACGGCCGCGTTGGCCTCGGGCCTCGAGGAGCCGACGGCGAAGAGCAGGGCGTCGTCGTCGCCGCTGACCCCGGCTCCGTCGAGCGCGCCACGCAGGACGGCCGCGATGTCGTCGCCGGTGCCCAGGATGTCGGACACGACGAGCTCGACGCCGTGGGCCTCCGCGGCCTCGGTCACGGCGTCGGGGACGTCGACGGTCGCGTGGAACGCGGCGGTGAAGAGGAGCGGGACGACGACGGCGCGTCGGTGGCCCTCGGCGGCGAGCTGCTCGACCACGGCCGCGAGGTCGGGCTGCGCCAGGTCGAGGTAGGCGGCGTGCGCGGGGACGCCGGCCGCGGCTCCCACGGCGATCATCAGCGCCTCGATCGCGTCGGCGCCGCGCGGGTGGCGGCTGCCGTGCGCCAGGCCGATGACCGGGACGCCGGCCGGATGGGCTCCGGAAACGGACGAGCCGCCCGCGGGTGCGGACGGCTCGTACGGGTACGTCATGGGCTGACCCTGGTCAGACGTGAGGTCAGCGGGTCTCGCGGTGGATGGTGTGGCGACGGTCGCGCGGGCAGAACTTCTTCAGCTCGAGCCGGTCGGGGTCGTTGCGCCGGTTCTTCTTGGTGATGTAGTTCCGCTCCTTGCACTCCGTGCAGGCGAGCGTGATCTTCGGTCGGACGTCCGAGGACTTGGCCATGGTGGTGCTTCTTCCTGATGGGGTGCTCGGACCGACTGGGTGATGCCCGAGCCCTGGCCGCCTCTCGCGAGGCGGGTCGTGCGGGTCGTACGCGTAGCGGGAGCGGGACTTGAACCCGCGACACAGCGATTATGAGCCGCTTGCTCTACCACCTGAGCTATCCCGCCGTGGTCGACCACCGGGTGACCCGGCCGGACAACGCCCACGTGACGGCAGGTGTTCCGCCAGCGCACGCGCTGGAGCCATGAGACCGAGCCCCCATGCGGATTCGAACCGCAGACCTTCTCCTTACCATGGAGACGCTCTACCTACTGAGCTATAGGGGCCTTCCGGAGCTCGGCCCCGAGGGGCCTGCACCGGCGCACAAAGATACACGGGCGGACGGGTCCGAGGCGAACCGAAAGGTTCCGCGGACCGTGACCCGCCCTATCGTGTGCGCGTGAAGACCACGGAGCGGCGCGTGACGATCCCGGGAGCGGGAGTCGAGATCCAGGCGGTGGTCGTCGAGCCGGTCGGGCCACCGGCCCGGTGCGGCGTCGTCTACTACACCGACATCTTCCAGATCACGGAGTCGACGCTGCGGACCGCACGCCGCCTGGCGGCGGAGGGCTTCGTGGTCTACCTGCCGGAGATCTACCCGCGCGAGCTCGCCGGGGTGGCCCTGGAGTTCGACGACGCCGGCAAGGCCGCCGGCCTCGCCGGGGCGGCGCACACGAGGACCGCGGAGTTCGACGCCGACCGCGCCGCGGTCCTGGCCCACCTCGCCGATCGCGAGGACCTCGACACGATCGTCGCGGCGGGGTTCTGCCTCGGCGGGCACCTCGCCTTCCGGGCCGCGTTCGACCCGCGGGTATCCGCGACGGTCTGCTTCTACCCCACCGGGCTGCACGACGGCTCGCTCGGCGCCGACGTCGCCGACTCCCTGGACCGGGCCGCCGAGATCGAGGGGCGGCTGATGGTGATCTTCGGCAGCGCGGACCCGCACGTCCCGGCGACCGCCCGGCTGCGGACGGTCGAGGCCCTGTACGCGGCGGGGCACGAGGACCTCGAGCTGCACGTCTTCCAAGGCGGCGAGCACGCCTTCATGCGCGACGTCGGCCCCCGGCACGACCCCGAGCTCACCGACCGGGCGCTCGCCGAGGCGGTCTCGTTCCTCCGCGGGCGTTCCTGACGTCGCTCCGAGGGTCCACGCGGTCCTGACGTCGCTCCGAGGGTCCACGCGGTGCTGGCACGGGCCGCAGGTCGCGAGGCGTCACTTCCTCCGTCGCGCGCACCCTGCACGGTGCGCGCGACGAGGGAAAGTACGCCTCGTCGTCATGAGGAATCCGCACGCGGTGTCGAGGAAGCAGAGAAGCGCCCGATCCGGCTGCTGGACCGCTCTCGCGACCCAGGCCGCGTCGAGCGCTTCGTCCTGACGGGGGTGGTGCTGTGTGGCAGGTGTTGGGTTCGAACCAACGTAGGCGATGCCGGCAGATTTACAGTCTGCTCCCTTTGGCCACTCGGGCAACCTGCCATGCCGGGCGAGCCCGGCGGAGATGAACCATACCGTGCCGGACGCCCGCCGCCGAACGGGATCGGACGGCGGTCCGTACGGGGCCCCGACCCGCGCGCGGACGGGTGCGGCAGGATGGGGGCGTGGCTTCGGAGAGCTCGTTCGACATCGTCAGCAAGGTCGACCGTCAAGAGGTCGACAACGCCCTCAACCAGGCGGCCAAGGAGATCCGGCAACGCTTCGACTTCAAGAACACCGAGGCGTCGATCGTCTGGTCGGGCGAGTCGATCGAGATGGAGGCCGTCTCGGAGGAACGCGTGAAGGCGGTGCTGGACGTGTTCGAGTCCAAGCTCGTCCGTCGCGGCGTCAGCCTCAAGTCGCTCGACGCCGGCGAGCCCCGGTCCTCCGGCAAGATCTACAAGATCACCGCCACGACGACCGAGGGCATCAGCACCGAGAACGCCAAGAAGGTCGCCAAGCTGATCCGCGACGAGGGTCCCAAGACCGTCAAGACCCAGATCCAGGGCGAGGAGCTGCGCGTGAGCAGCAAGAGCCGCGACGACCTGCAGGCCGCGCAGAACCTGGTCAAGGGCGCCGACTACGACTTCGCCGTGCAGTTCACCAACTACCGCTGACCGCGTACGACGAGCACTGGAGCGACCATGGGCATCCTCGACGACCTCAAGAACAACCTCGAGAAGCTGGGCGACAAGGCCAAGGAGGGGTTCGACGACGTCAAGGACAAGGCCGGTGACCTCCTGGACGACGCCAAGGAGCGCTTCGGCCAGGACGACGACGAGACCTCGCCCCTGACCGAGAGCTCCGACGTCGGTCCCGACAGCTCGAGCACCGACGCCACGCAGCCCGGCTACGTCACCGCGGAGGACGACGTCACCGAGGAGACCGACGAGACCTCGCTGGACGCGGAGTCGTCGGACGGCCCCCTGGACGACGAGCTGGACGACGAGGTGACCGCCTCCGACGTCGTGCCCCCGGCGGCCGCTGAGCTGGACCCGGTCGAGCTGGACGCCGAGGAGACCGACACCGACCTGTCGGAGCCGGCCATCAGCACCTCCGCTGAGCCGACCGTCGAGCCGGTCGTGGAGAAGGACGTCGACCCGTACGACCAGCCGCTGACCGAATCGATCGGCGACGCGCTCGGGGACGGCTCGGTCGACCGGGAGGCGCTGGACGCCGCCGTCGACCCCGACCAGGACGCACGCGCCTGACCGGACCGACGGGCGTGGACGTGCCGGCAGACGGCGACCGCCCCACCGACCTGCCCTACCCCGACGTGGACGAGCTCGAGGCGGCCGCGGCCCGGGTGCTGCCCGAGCACGTCGTCGGCTACTTCCGTGGCCCGACCGGCGCGTACGGGATCCCGACCGAGGCCGAGCGGTGGTCGCAGCTGCGGTTCCGGCCGCACGTGCTCCGGGACACGAGCCGGCTCAGCCTGGCCACGACCGTCCTCGGCACCCCGGTGGCCAGCCCGGTGCTGGTGGCCCCCATGGCGCAGCAGCGGGCGGCCCACCCCGAGGGCGAGGTCGCGACCGCACGCGCCGTGCGCCGGCGGGGCGTCCTGCTCGGCGTCTCCACGAACACGGGGGTGCGGTTCGCCGACATCGGCGCCGTCGGGGCGCCGTGGTGGTTCCAGGTCTACGTGATGGACGACCGCGCGATGACCGCCGACCTCGTGCAGCGGGCGGCGGCCGAGGGCGCGACCGCGCTCGTGCTGACCGTCGACACACCCGGCGTGGACCCGCGCCGTCCGCAGCTCGAGCCCCGTTCCTGGCCCGAGCGCTACGGCATGCAGGCGAACCTGCCGGGCGGCGACACCGGGCGCCCGATCTTCTCCGGCACCCGGAACCTCTCCGTCGACGACATCGGCTGGCTCCACGACCTGACCGGCCTGCCGGTCGTGGTCAAGGGGGTCCTGCGCGCCGACGACGCGGTGCGGTGCGTGGACACGGGCGCCGCCGGGGTGATCGTCTCGACGCACGGCGGCCGCTGCCTCACCCAGTCGATCGTCTCGGCCGACGCCCTGCCCGAGGTCGCCGCCGCGGTCGGCGACCGCGCCGAGGTGTACGTCGACAGCGGCCTGCGCACGCCCGAGCACGTGGCGGCCGCGCTGTGCCTGGGCGCGCGGGCCGTGTTTCTGGGACGCCCGGTCATGTGGGCGCTGGCGACGGGCGGCGACGCCGGCGTCGAAGAGCTCCTGGGCAGCATCGACACCCAGCTCGAACGCGTCCTGCGCTCGCTCGGCGCCGGCTCCCTGGACGAGCTCGGTCCGGACCTGGTGGTCTGACGCCATGGCCCTGCGGATCAGCCACCTCACGTTCGACGCCCACGACGCGAACGCCCAGGCCCACTGGTGGGCCGAGGCGCTGGGCTGGTCGGAGGACCCCGAGGACCCGAACCTCCCCGGCCACGAGGAGTGCATGATCTTCGCCCCCGACGGCCGGCAGCGGCTGCTGTTCATCGAGGTGGGGGACGACAAGGTGGTCAAGAACCGCCTGCACCTCGACCTCGTCCCGACCGACGTGTCGCGCGAGGCCGAGGTCGAGCGGCTGGTCGCGCTGGGCGCGACCCAGGTCGGTGACCACCGGCGCGAGGACGGCAGCGGCTGGATCACGCTGGCCGACCCCGAGGGCAACGAGCTCTGCGTGCTCCGTAGCGAGCTCGACCGGCCGGACCCGTACGCGCACCTCGTGCACTGAGGACGGCGAGGTCGACGCCCCACCTGATCGCCTAGCCTTCCGTCTGTGGCCATGACGACGCGGGTGGACGGGACCGAGCTCGAGGTCTCGCGCCTGTGGTCGCGCCGGCCCCTGATCACCGTCGCCGGCCGCGAGCTGCCCAAGAACGAGCTCGGGCATTACCAGCTGCGCGACCGGCGTGGCGCCGTCCAGTCGGTGTCGACGACCTTCGACTGGCGTCAGTTCGGTCCGCGGCTCCGCGTGGGCGACAACGACCAGCTCCTTGGACGCCCGCTGCCGGGCTGGGTCCGGGTCGGCTACCTCGTGCTCCTCGTCGTCGGCGTCGGCCTCGGCGGCGCCCTGGGCGGGCTCCTCGCCGTCGCCGCGGCCATGGGCAGCGCGGCGCTCCTGCGCCGTGAGGACCGTCCGCCCTCGATCGTGTTGGCGGCCGCCCTCGTCCCTCTCGTGGCCGTCGTCGTCTACCTGGGCCTCGCCACGCTGCTCGCGACCCGCTGACCTCGCCCCCGAACCCGTCGACCGGGTCAGGGGTCGTTCAGGCCAGCTCGTCAATGCCGTGACGGAGGTCGGTGGCCGCCGTCCCGGCGGCGGGGTGGGCGGTGTCCCACGCGAGCGCGTCGAAGGGGCACTCGTCGACGCAGATGCCGCAGTACATGCAGAGGTTCCAGTCGATGACGAAGCGGTCGAGCACGTTGACCAGCCGTACGCGGGCCCCCGGCGCCACGTCCGGGTCGGGCTCGGTGTGGGAGTCGAGCGTGATGCACCAGACGGGGCACTCGCGGACGCAGAGCATGCAGGAGGTGCACGCCGGCTCGATGAGCCGGATCCGCCCGTGCGCCCCGGCCTCGGTCGGGCTCATCGCGCGCGCCGACGCACACGGCCGCCGGTGACGGCAGCGGCGACCTCGGCCGGGTCGGGGGCCGGGGCCTGCGGGTCGCGGTCGCCCCACACCTCGGGGGCGGGCACCCCCGGCGGAACCATCCGGCGTCGGCTCGGCGACGCGGCCCCGGCCGTCCCGGCACCGGCGTCGCTCTCCCCCGGCTCCTTCGCACCCGGCCACGGCTCCGCGGTCCGGGCCGCGAGGACCTCGTCCTTGCGCAGCGGCGCCGGGGCCGACCCGACGTCGAGCAGCAGCCGCCGGCGGTCGCCGCCCACGAACTCGACCCCGAACTCCTCCGCCGCCTCGCGCTCGTGCCAGGCCGCGCCGGCGAACACGTCGCGCACGCTCGCCAACCGCGCTGCGGAGCGCGGCACCCGGCAGGCCAGCAGCAGCTCGGGCGCCCCCGGTTCGTCGAGCCGGCGCAGCGACAGGACGACGCGGAGCTCGTCGGAGACGCCGATCTCGTCGGTGCACCCGAGCCAGTCGAACCAGTCGTAGCCGTCGGCCCGCACGGCGACGACGGCGTCGTGCCAGGTGTCGGCCGGGACCTCTCTCATGCGCGCGTCCCGCCCTGCGCCGCCACGGCGTCGACGACCTCCCGCAGCGCGGCCGGCGTCGGGGGGCAGCCGGGGACGTAGACGTCGACCGGCACGAGTGTGTCGACGCCCTTGGTCACGGCGTACGAGTCCCAGTACGGCCCGCCCGAGCACGCGCACACCCCGTACGCGACGACGACCGGGGGCACGGACTGCCGCGCCCGTACGGCGTCGATCATCGACGCGACGGCGGGGGCGAGCCGGTCGGTGACGGTTCCGGAGACGACGACGGCGGTCCGTCCGTCGACCGGCGGCTCGACCGCGGCACCCGAGCGCGCGCCGGCCGCGGCGTCGAACTCGAGCGAGCAGCAGGCCAGCGCCACGTCGAGGACGTGGAGCGAGCCGTCCCCGTACCAGTCGACCCAGCGCACGCGCTCACCGTACGCGGACGCGGCCGCCGGTCGTGGCCGCCGTCAGCCGACCGTGACCGCCAGCGTCGCGCGGGCGGTGGCGCCGTTCGCGTCGGCGACCTGGTAGCCGACCATCGGGACCGGGCCCGTCGCCGCCCCGAGCGGCACGAACGTGATCTGACCGGTGCCCGACACGAGGAACACGCCGCGACCGGCGACCTTCAGGGTCTTGGCGTCCCCGTACAGCGCCGAACCGGCCGGCAGCGCCGCACTGGTCCGGAGCCGGACGCTCGAGGCGACCAGGGGCGCACCGGGGCCACCCGGGCGGTCATTGGTCAGCACGTCGACGACCACCGGCCCGCCGGCCGACGTGCTCGCCGTGTCGGCGTTCGCCGTGGGGCCCGGCCCGGGCACGGGCGCGGGGACGACCGGCGGGCTCCCCACCTCGACCGGCACCGTGACCGTGGTCGCCCCGTTCGCGGCGGTCGCGTGGAAGCCCGACACGGGTACGGCCGTGCCCTTGGCCGTCGCGGTCAGCGAGGTGGCGCCGAGGTCGGCGGCGGTCACGATGCGGCTCGCGGTGCAGGTCGTCGTCCGGTTGTCCCCGAGGGTTCCGCCCAGTGCGACCGGCGCGCAGACCAGCGCCGAGACGCCCGGCGAGCTGGAGCCGACGACCAGGTCCTTGACGCTGCGGTTGCCCCGGTTGCGGACGGCGAAGGTGTAGTCGACCCGCTGCCCGACCGTCGTGACCGTGGCCGGGCTCGCCGTGCCGGTGACCGTCAGCCCCTGGGTGATGCGGCTCGCCGTGGAGCTGCCGCTATGGGCCCGCAGCGGGAGCGACTGCCCCCCCTGCGTCGTGGTCCCGGTCGCGACGACGGTGTCGGAGATCGTGGCCGCCTCGGCGTCGAGGTCACGCTGGTTGGCCCGCGAGGTCGCGGTGCAGGTCGTCGACGACCCGGGGGGAAGCGCGCTGCCCAGCGCCACCGGCGTGCACGTCTGGGTGAGGATCCGGGCCCCCAGCGAGTGCGTGAGCGCGAGCCCGGCGACCGGGGTGGTCCCGGCGTTGGTGATCGTGGTCGTCCAGGTGATCGTGTCGCCCACGTGGAAGAAGAGGTCCGGGCTGACCCGCTCGCTCACGGCCAACCGGTCGGCGGTGACGGTCCAGCGGACCTGCCCGGTGATCACGTGGTGCTCGGTGGCCCCGCTCGCGGTCCGCGTCGTGTCCTGCGCGGTGTAGTAGAGCGCATAGCTGTCGTTGATCGTCACGTACGCGACGTCGGGGGCGAAGGTCGCCAGCCGGGTCCTCGGGTCGATCGTGAAGACCCCGATCTTCGGAAAGGTGAGCACGAGGCCGTCCGAGGACACGGTCACCGGCGCGCCCTGCGCGGCCCGGAACCGGAGCGACGAGCGGTCGAGCGTCCCGAGGGACCCGTCGGCGTTGCGGCCCGGCTTGTCGTTCGCGAGCAGGTCGAGGGTCAGGCTCCGACCCTGGGTCGTCTCGAAGCGGTCGTCGCCGGCGCCGGCGGTCACCACCACGGTCTGCAGCCCCTCGGCGGTCAGGCCGGCGGCGTCGGTGATCCGGTAGCGCACCGACCGGGTCCCGGTCACCCCGGCGGTGTCGAACGTCATCCGACCGTCCCCGGCGATCTTCCAGGTGCCGAACCCGGAGTCGAAGAGCACCTTCTCGGACACGGAGCTCCCCGCCGGGAGCGGGGCGGGCTGGGCGGCGGTGAACGCCGTCAGCCCGAACTTGATCGCCGACGAACCGGCGACGTCGTCGCGGGCACCGGGCAGCAGCACCTCGTAGGTGCTGACCGAGACGGTGCCGCCGCCGTCCACCACGGTCGGGCCGCTCGCCGCGGCCGCCGACGACGGATGGGCGACCTGGAGCCCGAGCACGACGGCGAGGGCGAGCAGCGCCGCCAGGAGCAGCAGGCCCGTGCGACCGGGAACCCCACCCGCGCTCCGAGACGAGGTGGTGGCCCGGACGGGGCGGGGGTCGACGTGCTGCATGGAGCCACCTCCGGACGACGCCGACCCGCCACCGGCACCCGACGGGCGTCGGGGACCTCGGGTCCGGCCAGGCCTGACTCTAGGGACGTTCCGGGGCCCTGCCAAGACTCGGTCGAGCACGACAGGACCACCCGATCCCGCTAGGCACGCCATGGAGCTCGACCGCCGTTCAGCTGTCGTCGCCCAGCGGCTACCGGACCGTCACGTCGAGCGTCGAACGCGCGGTCCTCCCGCCCGCGTCGGCCACCTGGTACCCGATCGTGGGCACCGGGCCGGTAGACGCCCCGAGCGGCACGAAGGTGATCTGCCCGGTACCGGAGACGAGGAGCACGCCCCGCCCGGGCACCGTGAGGGTCTTGGCGTCCCCGTAGAGGACGGAGCCGGGGGGCAGCGCCGTCGTGGTCCGGAGCCGCACGCTCGACCCGACCAGCGGCACGTCCGGCGAGCCCGGCCGGTCGTCGGCCAGGACGTCCACGACGACGGGCTGCCCGACGGTGGTGCTCACGGTGTCCGGAGCCGCGGTGGGAGCGGGCGCGGGCGGCACCGGCGACACCGTGACGCCTCGCGAGTCGACCGGCGTGCGCACGACGAGACCGGTGCTGACCGCCGTGCGGTGGGCACCGGACACCGGCACGGCCCTCACCTTGACGACCGCGTCCAGGCCGGCGTACTGCAGGTCGGTGGCCCGGACGGTCCGGGTCGCGCGGCAGGTCGTCGTCCGGTTGTCGCCGAGCGTCCCGCCCAGGGGCACCGGCGCGCACACCAGCGCCGGCACGTCGGCCGTCGACGAGCTGACGACCAGGTCGCGGACGCTGCGGTTGCCGTTGTTGCGGACGACGAGGGCGTACGCGAGCTGCTGGCCGGCCGCCGAGACCGACGTCCGGTTCGTGGTCGCCGTCATCGTCAGGCGCTGCGTGATGCGCGTCGCCGTGAACGCGCCGTTCTGCGCGCGGACCGTGACGGGGCTGCCGCCCGCCCTGCTGGTCCCGGTCGCGACGACCACGTCGCTCACCCGGGCCTCCTCGGAGTCGATGTCGCCCTGCTTCGCCCGGGTGGTCGTTGTGCAGGTGGTGGAGGACCCGGCGGGCAGGGTCCCCCCGAGGGCCACGGGCGCGCACGCGTCCGCCGACAGCCGGCTGCCGAAGCTGTGCGTCAGCCTCAGTCCCGCGAGCGGGCTCGTCCCGGCGTTGGTGATCGTGGTGGTGAAGGTCAGCAGGTCCCCGACGTGGAAGAAGAGGTCCGGGCCCGCCTTCTCGGCGACCGCCACCCGCGCCGCCGTGGTCACCCGCCAGCGGACCGTGGAGCTGATCTCGTGGTGCACCACCCTGGCGTCTGACGCCCTGGTCGTGTCCTGAGCGGTGTACGTGAGGGTGCCGTCGTCCGGCGTGACGTAGCCGGCCTCGGGCACGAAGGTGACCAGCCCGGTCGTCGCGCCGATGGTGAAGACGCCGACCCCGGGGACGGTCACGACGAGGCCGTCGCGGGACACGATGCCGGGCGAGGTCTCCGACTCCAGCCAGCGGACCGACGTGCGGTCGACCGCTCCGGGCGACCCGTCGGCGTCGCGGCTGGGGACGTCGTTGGCCAGCACGTCGACCGTGGCCGACGCGCCCTCGACGGTGGCGACGACGTCGCTGCGGGCTCCGGCCACCGCCGACACCGTCACGGTCGCGGTCCCCTCGTCGGTCCGCTCGTTGCCGTCCACGACGCGGTAGCGCACCGTCCGGGTCCCCGTCACCCCGGTCGGGCGGAAGGTGATCCGCCCGTCGGCGTCGCCGATCGACCAGGTACCGAAGCCGGCGTCCACGATCCGGTAGTAGGTGACGGAGCTGCCCGGAGGCAGCGACGCGAGCTGGTCGGTGGGGAAGGCCGTCAGGCTGGGCTGGATGAACGCCGAGCCCGCGACGTCGTCGTGCGAACCGGGTAGGACGATCTGAGGGCTGCCGAGCGCCAGGACGGCGGAGTCGTCGACGGCGGTCGGCCCCGTCTCCGCCGCGGAGGCGGCCGGCGGCCGGCCGAGCTGGAGGGCGAGGACGATCGCGAGGGCGGTCAGCGCCCCGAGGAGGCGCCGCCGGGCGCGACGTCGCACGGGCGTGCCGGCGAGTGCGGACATGGTGGACCTCCAGGGGTGGTGCCGGGTGCGGGCTACGAGACGTCGACCGACAGTCCCGCGTACTCCTTCGTCCCGTTCGCGTCGAGCACGGTGTAGCTGGTGAAGGCCGTTCCCGTCACGCCGGCGAGCGGGTAGAAGGTGATGTTCCCGTCCCCCGCCACCGCGTACGACCCACGACCGGGCAGGACCGCGATCTGGCCGTCGGCCGTCGTCGTGCTCGGTGGCGTGGTGAGCGGGCCGGGCGCCATCCGGACGCTGCCGGGCACGAGCGGTCGTTCCGGCACACCCGGCTGGTCGTTCTGCAGCACCCGGACCCGCTTGCTCGTCCCCGGCGTCGTCGTCGCGAAGTCGGCGTTCAGGCGCGGGTCCACGTCGGCGAGGATCACCTGGAACCTCGACGCCCCGCCCGGCACCGTCAGGTAGAAGGCGGTCGCGCTGCCGCGGAACGTCGGATCGGGCACGAACCGGACGTCCCCGGTCCCCTGGTCGACCGTGTAGGTGCCCTGGCCCGGGACCACCAGCCGGGTGTTGGCGCTGCCGGCGGTGAGGGTCGAGCCGGTCGGGCGGCGGGCCGGGTCGAAGGTGACCGTGCCGGTGACGTCGTACGGACGGCCGGACGGGTCGAGCTCCGGGGTGTCGTTGGCCAGGGTGCGCACGACGACCGGGACGCCCTGCGGCGTGTAGGCGGTGTCGGCCTTCGGCACCGCCGGCGGCAGCACGGTCACGGTCTCGGTGCCCTCGCCGAAGTGGAGGAAGGCGAAGTCGAAGATCGTGTAGCGCACGGGCGACGTGGTCCCGACGAACCCGGCGTCGGGCTTGAACGACATGTACCCGCCCCCGCTGATCCGCCAGACCCCCTCGTCAGGCACGACCAGCGAGTACTCGTGGTCGTGGCCGTGCTCCTCGTCGACGACCTGGCTCCCCGGCGGCTGCCCCGTCGCGGAGAAGCTCATCTCGTCGAAGGAGAAGGGGAAGAAGCCGGGCGCCGGGTTGTCGTTGGAGGCACCCGGGAGCGAGGCGGTCTTTCCTGAGCGCACGGTGACGTGGTCGTCGCTGGTGACGATGTCGCCGCCGACGACGGTGAGCTGCAGCGTCGACCGCGTGTAGAGCCGGCGGGCGACGCCGGTGCTGTCGACGACGTCGCTGAGGACCGAGTACGCGATCGTCGGGAGGGTCCCGTGGAAGCTCTTGTCGAGCGTGACGACGACCAGTCCGCTGTTCGTGCCGCTGTCGACGTGGAAGCCCGGCCGCGACCCGGACGCGGCGACGTGCAGGCTGCGGCCACCGTCGCCGGTCGTCGCTCCCGCCGGCTGCCCGGTCGTCGGGAACAGCACCGAGCCCGCGACGATCGTCCCGAGCCGGCCGTCCGCCGACCGCCCCGGGTTGTCGTTGAGCACCAGGTCGACCGCGATCGAGCCGTCGGCCGCGGGGTCGCCCTCGAGCCGGGTCGCCACGTCCGGTACCGCGACGGGCCCGGCCGCCACGCTCACCTGCAGCGACGCCCTGGCCGTGGCACCGCCGGCGCCGCTGATCTGGTAGGTCACGGGCGCCGTCGTGCCCGCGTACTTGACCGCGGGCGTGAAGGTGACGGTGGTCGTCGCGGAGGTCGCCGTCCAGACGCCCTGGCCGGGCACGGTCAGGGTGAGCCCGTTCGCGGACCGCGTGCTGCCGCTCGGCTGACCCACGGCCGGGAAGGTCGGTCGCAGCGCCGTGGTCGTCGACCCCGGGTCGTCGTTCGTCGCCGCGGCCAGCACGACCGGCTGGTTGAGCACCGTCGTCGCGCTGTCGTCGGTCGCGGTCAGCGCGTCGGACGTGGCGAGGACGCTCAGGCGCCCCACGACCGCGATCCCTCGCTGCGCCCCGGGGCGCGACGTGTCCTCGACCTGGTAGGCGACGGTGCCGGCGAACCCGCGGAAGCCGGCCTGCGGACGGAAGACGACCGACCCGGACGAGAACCAGAGCGTCCCGCGCCCGGGCAGGGTCAGGGTCTTGCCGTTGGCGGAGACCACGGCCCCCGCCGGCTGACCGTTCGCGGGGAACACCGACCAGCGCGGGTCGAACGTGCCCGGTGTCCCGTCGACCCGAAGACCCGGCGTGTCGTTGGCCGACGGGTCCGTGGTGCCGTCCGCCCCGGCCCGCGTGGCCAGGGTGTCCGGCCGCGCCACCGGGCCGGGCTGGACGTTCGCGGTCAGGGCCGAGACGGTCTCGCCGCCACCGCTGTCCTTCGCCAGGTAGTACTGCACGAACGGCCCCGTGAAGCCCCAGGCCGGCGTGAACAGGACGTGCCCGTCGGGCACGAGCGACCAGGTCCCGCGCGGGGTGCTGACGGTGTCGCCGAGGTTCGTCGCGTGGTCGAAGTCGACGAAGCCGCCGAAGGAGACGGTGTGGCCCGGTGCCGCCGGGGTGTCGTCGAGGACGCCGGGCAGCTGCACGGGGGTGGCGAAGGTCGTGGTCGCGACGTCGTGGGTGACGGTGGGTCCGGGCCCGCCACCGCCGACCCCGCCGGCCCCGACCGTGCCGGTGGCCGTGACACCGCTCGTGTCGGTCACGGCGTACTGCACGCCGACGGCGTCGACGTTCTCGAAGGTCTGGGTGAAGGTCACGAGGCCGCCCGCCAGGGTGAAGACGCCGGCGTTCGGGATCGTCCGGGTGAGGCCGTCGGCCGAGGTCGTCCCCCGCCCGCCCGGGTTGGCCGTGAAGCGGAGCGTGCTGGCGTCGAGGCTCGCGTCCGCGCCGTTCAGCAGCTGGCCGGGCTTGTCGTTGGCCAGGGGGTCCACCGTCCCTCGCTGGTCGCTGCCGAGCGCGATCGAGTCGGGGGCGGTGACCGGCGGGCGGCGCACGACCACCGTGGCGGTGGCGGTGGTGCTCTTGCCGGCGAGGTCGTACGTCCGGTAGGTCACGGTGTCGGTCCAGCCCGAGGTGTACGGGTCGTAGCCGGGGGGCGTGACCGCGTACCGGATCGACCCGTCCCCGAGGACCAGGAACGTCCCGTGGCCGGTGGCCCTGGACCGGGTGGCGGGCCCGGTCCCGGACGCGGGCGGCAGGTCGGTGCGCGTGCCGTCGACGGCCGGGCCACCCGTCTCACCGGGGCTGTCGTTCGTGCTGCCCGGCAGGACCACCGGGCCGGTGCTCGCGAGCACCGTCACCGAGTCGTTCGTGACCCGGGGTGCGAGCGTCGTGACCGAGGTGCGGACCGAGGAGGTGGCGGTGACCGCCGTCCCGTCCGAGGCGAAGCCGGCGGCGCTCGCGCTGACGTCCTGACCGCTGCTGCGCAGGTCGTCCGCCGTCGAGGTCCGCGTCGCGGTGCAGGTCGTGGTGGTCGACGTGTAGAGCGTGGCACCCAGGGCGACCGGCGCGCAGACCAGCGTGGGCAGGCCGGGCGCGACGGCGCTGACCGCCAGGTCACGCAGCACCCCGTTCCCGGTGTTCCTGACGGTGACGGTGTAGGTGACGGCCTGGCCCGTACGCGTGATCGTGGTCGGGCTGCCCGCCACCTGCACCGACAGGACAGGAGCGGCGAGAGCGGCAGCTGCCGCAGCAGCCGCCGACGAGCTGGGCGACGGGCTCACCGCCGGGGCAGGAGCCGTCCGGGGCGTGGGTGACGCGCTGGGGGCGGGGGTCACTGCGGGAGTGGCGGTGGGGGTCCCCGACGGCACCGGAGCGGGCGTCGCGGTGGGCGACGGTGACGGACTGGCGTCGGGTGCGGCCGCGGCGGACGGGGCGAGGGCAACGAGGCCGCCGAGCCCGGTGGCGAGGGCGGCGACCGCGGCGACCAGCCGGGACGACGACGGGCGTACGCGTGAGGGGCGGTGAGTCGGCATCGGGGCACCTTCGGGGAGCTCGGCCCTCGGCCGGGTTCTGGTCGGGACGACGAGAACCGTCGAGAGGCAGCAGGTCGACTCTAAGGAGGTTCTCAGGCCTTGCCTAGACCCGCGAACGCGTTGCTTTCTGACCTCGGTCCCCATAGGTGCGCTATGGCACCACCCGTCACAGGACCCGTCCCTGCGAGCCTCACGGGGTCACCGTGACCGTGAGGGTCGACCGCGTCGTCCTGCCGTTCGCGTCGGCCACCTGGTAGCCGATGGTGAGGGGATCGGTCGGGACCGTCGAGAGCGGGACGACGGTGATCTCGCCCCGGCCCGAGACGAGGAACGCGGCACCGCCCACCAGCGGGTCGACCGCCCGGTTGAAGACCGGGCGGACGATCAGCGTCTTCGCGTCGCCGTACAGCTGGGGATCGGCGTGCAGGTCGCCCATCAGCCGCAGCCGCACGCTCGTGCCCACCAGCGGCACCGCCGGCGAGCCGGCCGCGTCGTTGCCGAGCACGTCGACGACGACCGGGTGGCCGACGGTGGTCGACACGGTGTCGGCCCGGGCGACCGGGGCGGGCGCGGCGACCGGCTCCGGAGGAGGCGCCGGCCGGGTCGTCAGCGCGAGGCTCACCGCGCTGGCCGCGTTGCGGGTTCGGAAGTACGTCTGCCCGCTCCCCTTCGCGGTGTCCGTCAGGGTCGCGCGGCCCAGCAGGTCCGGCGGGACCCTCCGGGTGGCCCGGCAGGTGGTGCTGTCCCCCGGGGGCAGGGTGCCCCCGAGGGGGACCGGCGCGCAGACGAGCGCGGAGAGCCCGTGGAACGGGGCACGGACCAGCAGGTTCCGCAGGGTCACCTTGCCGTTGTTCCGGGCGACGAACGTGTACGCGACGAGCTGCGTCGCCGTCGTCACCGTCGCCGGGTCGACCGACGCCGTCAGCGCCAGCCGGGGCTCCTGGACCGGGCTCGCGCTGGCGATGGACGCCGCGGAGGCCCGGTACGTGACGCCGTTCCGCACCGCCCGCCCGGTCACCGTGGACGTGTCGACCCGGACGACGTTCAGGTCGACGAGGTCCTGGGTCACGGTCACGAGCGCCGTGCAGGTCGTCGACGCCCGCGCCGCGAGCGTGCCACCCACGGGCACCGGCGAGCACGTCCGGGCCGGGATGCTCGGCGAGCCGCTCGTCACCGTCAGACCCTCGAGAGCGACGTCGCCGGTGTTGGCGACGGTCGAGGTCAGCCGCACGACCTGCCCGGCGTGGTCGAAGTACACGAACCGCTTCCAGGCCGTGACCCGCAGCCGGGCCCGAACGGCCGGGTCCGGGTCCGCAGCACGGGTCGGACCGGGCTGCACCGTGACACGCAGCCGGGCTCCGTAGCGACCGCCCAGGGTGTCGCTCACGGCGTAGTCGACCACCGTGGTGCCGCCGTCGACCGGGGCGCCGGCCGTCGCGTGGGCGGTGACCGTGCCGTCGTCGTTCACGAGCAGGCCGAGTCCGCCGACGGAGAGCTGTCTGATGCAGCTGTCCCCACTGCCTCCGAGGCACACCGAGGAACGCACCCAGGTCGCCCCGACCGCCGGGTCGTCCACGCCGAGCACGTCGACCGTGAGGACCTCGTCGGCCCTCATCGTCACGCGGGTGTCGCGCGGCGTCCCGTACGGGTAACGGGCCTGGGCCGGAGGTGCGGACGCGACCTGGACCGCGAGCACCACGGCCAGGGCGGCGGCGGAGCACACGAGCAGGCGGGCGGAGGGTCGGGCACCTGGGCCGAGCGACGCTCCTCGCACGCTCGCGACGGTAGGGCGCTGGGCCGTCGCCGGCCAGGCACGAGTACACGGACTGGTCGTCGTGGCGGCACCCTGCTAGGGCGCGACCGCCGACGCCGGCGTGTGACGTTGCCCTCGCGACCGGCTCAGCGGGTGAACGCGCCTGGTGCCCACTAAGGGCGCCCTTATCATGGACGACGGTCCTCCGCCAGAAAGCCCGGCGGTCCGTCGGGCCGGACGACGCCGTCGCGATCGTTCGAGGTCCGGGCCATCCAGGGACCGCGTACACCCCGAAGCATGGGGGTCACGACCGCAAACAGGAAGAAGGCTCCACCGCATGACTGAGGTCCGCACGCTCGACCGCGTGGTCATCCGCTTCGCGGGAGACTCCGGTGACGGCATGCAGCTCACCGGTGACCGCTTCACCGCCGACTCCGCGGTCTTCGGCAACGACATCTCGACCCTGCCGAACTTCCCGGCCGAGATCCGCGCACCCGCCGGGACGCTGCCCGGGGTGTCGAGCTTCCAGCTCCACTTCGCCAACTACGACATCATGACGCCGGGCGACCGGCCCGACGTCCTGGTCGCGATGAACCCGGCCGCGCTCAAGGCCAACATCGCCGACGTCCCGCGCGGCGGGCTGATCATCGCCGACACCGCGGACTTCACGACCCGCAACCTGGCCAAGGTCGGCTACGCGGCCAACCCGCTGACCGACGACTCGCTCGCCGACTACCAGCTGCACGCCCTCGACCTGACCGGCATGACCGTCGCGGCGGTCAAGGAGTTCGGGCTGTCCCGCAAGGACGCCTCCCGGGCCAAGAACATGTTCGCCCTGGGCCTGCTGTCGTGGCTCTACCACCGCCCGACCGAGGGGACGCTGAGCTTCCTCACCACGAAGTTCGCGAACAAGCCGGCGATCCGCGACGCGAACGTCACCGCGTTCAAGACGGGCTACGCCTTCGGCGAGACCACCGAGGTCTTCGCGGTCTCGTACGAGGTCGCCCCCGCCCCGATGCCGTCCGGTCGCTACCGCCAGATCAACGGCAACCTCGCGCTCGCGCTCGGCCTCGTCGCCGCCGCCCGCAAGGCCGACCTGCCCATGTTCCTGGGCAGCTACCCGATCACGCCGGCGTCCGACATCCTCCACGAGCTGAGCAAGCACAAGCGGTTCGGCATCACGACGTTCCAGGCCGAGGACGAGATCGCCGGCGTCGGCGCGGCGCTGGGCGCGAGCTTCGCCGGCCACATCGGCGTCACCACGACCTCCGGCCCGGGCATGGCGCTCAAGGCGGAGACGATCGGCCTCGGGGTCATGACCGAGCTGCCGCTGGTGGTCATCGACGTCCAGCGCGCCGGCCCCAGCACGGGCATGCCGACCAAGACCGAGCAGGCCGACCTGCTGCAGGTCATGTTCGGCCGTAACGGCGAGTCCCCGGTGCCGGTGCTCGCGCCGTCGACGCCGGCGGACTGCTTCGACACCGCGATCGAGGCCGTCCGGATCGCGATCAAGTACCGGACCCCGGTGATCGTGCTCTCCGACGGCTACATCGCCAACGGCGCCGAGCCGTGGCAGGTGCCCGACGTCTCCGCGATCCCGCCGATCGACCCGGGCTTCGCCACCGAGCCGAACGCGACCGACGCCGCCGGCCAGCCGCTGTTCCTGCCCTACCTGCGCGACGAGGAGACGCTCGCCCGCCCGTGGGCGATCCCGGGCGCGACCGGTCTGCAGCACCGGATCGGGGGCATCGAGAAGGCGAAGGACACCGGCGCCGTCTCGTACGACCCGGCCAACCACGACGAGATGGTCCGCACCCGTCAGGCCAAGATCGACGGGATCGTCCGCGACATCCCGGACGTCGAGGTCGACGACCCGACCGGGCCGGACGGGTCCCGGGCCCGCACGCTCGTGCTCGGCTGGGGCTCGACGTACGGCCCCATCGCCGCGGCCGTGCGCCGCGTCCGGAACACCGGCCGCCAGGTCGCGCAGGCCCACCTGCGCCACCTCAACCCGTTCCCGGCCAACCTCGGCGAGGTGCTGCGGGACTACGACCGCGTCATCGTCCCCGAGATGAACCTCGGCCAGCTCGCGCTCCTGCTGCGCGGCAAGTACCTGGTCGACGTCCACAGCTACTCCCGCGTCCGCGGGCTGCCGATCTCGCTGAGCGAGCTGGCGCGCGACCTCGAGCTCGAGATCGACGCGCTGCCCGAGCCAGCACCCTTCGAAGGAGCGTTCGCGTGACCACGATCGACCGACCCGCCCCGGGTTCACGAGTTGTCGGGGGCGGCCTCGCGGGCGTCCCGCTCTCGCTCGAGCCGCTGACCCGCAAGGACTTCACCTCCGACCAGGAGGTGCGCTGGTGCCCCGGCTGCGGCGACTACGCCGTGCTGGCCGCGTTCCAGGCCTTCATGCCCGACCTCGGGATCAAGAAGGAGAACACGGTCATCGTGTCCGGCATCGGCTGCTCCAGCCGGTTCCCGTACTACGTCGACTCCTACGGGATGCACTCGATCCACGGTCGGGCGACGGCGATCGCCACCGGCGTCGCGACCGCACGGCCCGACGCGGCCGTGTTCGTGATCACCGGTGACGGCGACGCGCTGTCGATCGGCGGCAACCACCTGATCCACATCCTGCGGCGCAACGTCAACGTCACGATCCTGCTGTTCAACAACCGGATCTACGGCCTGACCAAGGGGCAGTACTCCCCCACCTCCGAGCTCGGCAAGGTCACCAAGACGACGCCGTTCGGCTCGCTCGACAACCCGTTCAACCCGGTGTCGCTGGCGATCGGCGCCGAGGCGACGTTCGTGGCCCGCACGATCGACTCCGACCGCAAGCACCTCACCTCGGTGCTCAAGGCCGCCGCCGAGCACCGCGGGACGTCGTTCGTGGAGATCTACCAGAACTGCCCGATCTTCAACGACGACGCCTTCGCCGCGGTCAAGGACCGCGAGACCTCCGCCGACGCGATCATCCCGCTGACCCACGGCGAGCCGATCCGCTTCGGCGAGGGCCAGCGGCTCGGCGTGGTGCGCGACCCGCGCACCGGCCAGTTCTCCGTGGTCGAGGTCGACGCCGTCGGCGTGGACGCGCTCGTCGTCCACGACGCGCACATCTCCGACCCGTCGTACGCCTTCGGGCTGTCGCGCCTGACCGACTCCGGTGTCCTGCACCGCGCGCCGATCGGCGTCTTCCGCTCCGTCGACGCCCCGGCGTACGACGACCTCACCCGCGAGCAGGTCGCGCTGGCCAGCAGCGGTCGTTCCAACGACGCCGCCGCGCTCCAGGACCTCGTCAACGGCGGCGACACCTGGCAGGTCGAGGACCCCGAGGACTGAGCCCCCGGCTCGTCCTGCCCACGAGCGGTGGGTTCCCGCGCGATCTCGTCCTCGAGACGCGCCGGAACCCACCGCTCGTCCGGGTTCGGAGGGGCCGCGGAGCGCGGCCTCGATCTCGCCGGTACGCGTGACGTGGGTGCCTAGCCTCGCTACGGGTTAGCGTTCGCAGGACTTGAGGAGGTCGGGTGCAGGACCGAGGACGGCGCGGGATCGCCTACGGGCTCGCGGCCTACGGGCTGTGGGGTGTGGTCCCCCTCTTCTGGCCGCTGGTGGCGCGGGCGGGGTCGATCGAGATCCTGGCCCACCGGATCGTCTGGTCGTTCGTCATCTCGGTCGTGCTCGTCGCGGTCACCGTGCGCCGCGGCTTCTGGACACGGATGGCGCGACGGCGCACGCTGCTGCTGCTCGGGGCCGCCGCGGCGATCGTGTCGGTCAACTGGGGCACGTACATCTGGTCGGTCAACCACGGCCACGTCGTCGAGACCGCGCTCGGCTACTACATCAACCCGATCCTCTCGATCCTGCTCGGCGTGATCGTCCTGCGCGAGCGCCTCAGCGCCCTGCAGTGGGTCAGCGTCGGCCTCGCCGCCGCGGCCGTGGCGGTGCTGACGATCGACTACGGCACGCTGCCCTGGATCGCGCTCGTCCTGGCGGTCAGCTTCGCCACGTACGGCTTCATCAAGAACCGCCTCGGTGCGGGCGCGGTCGACAGCCTGGCCGTCGAGTCCGCGCTGCTCACCCCGCTCGCCCTGGTCTACCTCGGCTGGCTCCAGCTGACCGGCCGCGCGGCCTTCGGCCACGAGGGCTGGGGCCTGAACCTGCTCCTCGCCGCGACCGGGCTCGTCACCCTGGTGCCGTTGCTGTTCTTCGCCTCCGCCGCCACCCGGCTGCCCCTCAGCACGCTGGGTCTGCTGCAGTACCTCGCGCCGACCCTGCAGTTCGTGCTCGGCATCAGCTACTTCGGCGAGTCCATGTCGCCCGGGCGCTGGGTCGGCTTCGGCCTGGTCTGGCTCGCCCTGGTGATCATGACGACCGACGGCCTGCGCCGGGCCCGGCGCCACCGGGTCCAGAGCCGTACGGCTCAGGCCGAGCCCGCCGCCGCCTGAGCCAACGGTCCGGCCAGCCACCGCCGGACGTCGCGCCGGGAGCGCAGCCGGACGACGACGAGCCCGGGCCGGCGCTCCCGCAGGACGGCGACCCGCGGCGCCAGGCGTCGGTGGCTCGTCCACGACCAGCGGACGATGTGCTCGGGGTCGGTGAAGATCGTCAGCAG
This sequence comes from Microlunatus antarcticus, assembly GCF_014193425.1. Classification (NCBI taxonomy): domain Bacteria; kingdom Bacillati; phylum Actinomycetota; class Actinomycetes; order Propionibacteriales; family Propionibacteriaceae; genus Microlunatus; species Microlunatus antarcticus. Next base: position 57,203 of record NZ_JACHZG010000002.1, read on the forward strand.
CGACGGCTCGACGTTGCCGTTCCACAGCACCTCGCGCCGCAGCCGACGCCGGAGGGTGCGCCGGGAGACCTGGGCCAGCACCAGCCAGCGGGGCAGGTCGAGCCAGACGACGAGGTCGGCCCGGTCGGCGAGGAGGTCGCGGACGCCGTCGTACTGCCACTCCGTCGTCCACCCGGCCTGCGCGACCAGGGCCTGCACGTCGGCGAGGAACTCCGGCCGCGGCTCCCAGCCCGGCCCGTGGAAGAGCGCGTCGATCTCGGTGTGGCGGACGCCGAGCCGACGGGCGAGCTCGGCCGCCAGCCGGGTCTTGCCCGCGCCCGAGGCCCCGGCGACGAGGACGCGTCGGGGCGGGCCCGGGAGCGGGTCGTCCGGACCGAGGTCGACCCTGCCCGTCATCCCGCCACACCCTCTCCCGCCCACCGTGTCCTGCCGCCACGTATAACGGAACCATGGACTTCCGCTACCTCGGCCGCTCCGGCCTGAAGATCTCCGAGATCACCTACGGCAACTGGCTGACCCACGGGTCCCAGGTCGAGAACGACATCGCCACGCAGTGCGTGCGCGCGGCGCTCGACGCCGGGATCACCACCTTCGATACCGCCGACGCGTACGCCAACACCAAGGCCGAGACGGTCCTCGGCGACGCCCTCGCGGGCGAGCGGCGCGAGTCGCTCGAGATCTTCACCAAGGTCTACTTCCCGACGGGCCCCGCCGGCCCCAACGACTCCGGCCTGTCCCGCAAGCACATCCTCGAGTCGATCAACGGCTCGCTGACGCGGCTCAAGACCGACTACGTCGACCTCTACCAGGCCCACCGATTCGACTTCGAGACCCCGCTCGAGGAGACGATGCAGGCCTTCGCCGACGTCGTCCGCCAGGGCAAGGCCCTCTACATCGGCGTGAGCGAGTGGACCGCCGAGCAGCTGCGCGAGGCGCACGCCCTCGCGGTCGACCTCGGCGTCTCGCTGATCTCCAACCAGCCGCAGTACTCCATGCTCTGGCGCGTGATCGAGTCCGAGGTCGTGCCGACGAGCGAGGAGCTCGGCATCGGCCAGATCGTCTGGTCCCCGATCGCCCAGGGCGTCCTGACCGGCAAGTACGCGCCCGGTCAGCCGCTGCCCGAGGGCTCGCGGGCGACGGACGAGAAGGGCGGCGCCGACATGATCAGCCGCTTCATGAACGACCGCGTCCTGGGCGCGGTGCAGGAGCTGAAGCCGGTCGCGTCCGACCTCGGCCTCTCGATGGCCCAGCTGGCCGTCGCCTGGGTGCTGCAGAACGACAACGTCTCCGCCGCGATCATCGGTGCCTCCAAGCCGGAGCAGGTGGCCGACAACGCGGGCGCCAGCGGGGTCAAGCTCGACGCCGACGTCCTCAAGCGCATCGACGACGTGCTCGGCGACCTCCCGTCGACCGACGCCTCGCAGACGCGCTCGCCGGAGGGCCGCCCGAGCTGATCGGCTGAGCTGACGGACGAAGACGCCCCCTGAGCCGGCCGGCTCAGGGGGCGTTCTCGCGCTCGGAGGGCCTACCTGCGGGCGGACTTGCCCGCGTCCGGGCCCCAGGCGGCCAGCGCGGCGGCCTCGACGACGGCGGCGACCGCGTAGCCGACGATCGAGGTGACGACCGAGACGACGACGATGGCCCAGACGCCGGAGAAGTTGCCGCGGCCCTTGTAGGCGTTGAGGATCCCGCCGAGGCCGGTGAAGCCGGACAGCCACTCGGCCAGCATGGCGCCGACGATCGCTCCCGGCACCGAGATCCGGATCGAGGCGAACAGCGCCGGCAGGGCCGAGGGCACCCGCACCATGAGCAGCATCTTGAGGTCGGTGCCGCCGTTGACCTTGATCAGGTCGAGCGACATCGGCGACGCGGAACGCAGCCCGAGCACGATGTTCACCAGCGCGGGGAAGAGCACGACGATCGCCCCGATCGTCGCGATGCCGAGCTTGCCCTGCCCGAAGATCAGCAGCAGCACCGGCGCCATGGCGACCAGCGGCACCGAGCGCAGCAGCATCGCGATCGGCATGAACGCGAACTCGAACGGCTTCACGAGCACGAAGAGGGCAGCGATGACGCTCGCCACGACCAGGCCGGTGACGAAGCCGATCGCCGCGTCGCCGACCGTGACCAGCCACGCGTCGAACAGCTGCGAGCGGGCCGTCTCCGCGGTCAGGTTCGACGCCCGTACGGCCCGGGCCGGCGCGTCGCTGAACAGGTAGCCGAAGACGTCGAGCGGAGTCTTGCCGACGAAGCTGGACACGTCGAAGAGGCGCAGCAGCGCCACCCAGGCCACGGCGAGCACGACCAGGGCGACGACGACCACGAGCAGCGACGTGCCGAGCCGGCGGAGCGCGGCGGCGGCCACGCCCGCGTTCGAGACGCGCTCGGCCACGGGGGCCGCGTTGGCGACAGCGGCGGTCACAGCTGACCTCCGGAGCCCGACGACCAGGGGGTGACGAACCGCCCGACCAGGCCGATCAGCGCGTACGCGAGGCCCGCGACGGCGCCCGACACCAGGGCGAGGAACCAGAGCTGGGGTGCGTCGGAGTTGCTCTGCGCGGCGATCAACGCCCGGCCGAGGCTGCGGTCGCCGCCGCTGCCGAGGTACTCGGCGAGCACGGCTCCCAGGAACGCGGCCGGCGCGGCGATCTTGAGCGCGGCGAACAGGTTGGGCAGGGCGGCGATGATCTGGACCTTGCGCAGCTGGGTGAGGCGGCTGCCCCCGTACGCGGCGATGACGTCCAGGCTCGTCCGCGGCGCGGCGCGCAGCCCGAGCAGGGCACCGACGACGGTGGTGAAGAAGACGCTCAGCGCGGCCAGGGCGACCGAGGCGCCCTGCGGAGCGTCCCGGCCGGCGACGATGACGAGGATCGGGCCGATCGCGACGAGCGGGAGGCAGTAGGTGACGATCGCCATCTGGGTTGCGACCTGCTCGAGCTGGGGCACGAGCAGCACGAGCGCGGCCAGGAGCAGCGCGACGACGTTCCCGATGAGGTAGCCCTCGCCGGCGGCCGCGAGGGTGCCGGTGAGGTTGCCGAGCGTGTCGGTCCAGGTGGTCGCGGAGAACAGCTTGGCCAGCACGGCGCCCGGGTACGGGATCGCCCCGCTCGCGGTGAACAGCGTGCGGGAGGCGATCCACCAGATGACGATGATCGCCACGACGCCGACGATCCCGCCCACCCAGGTCGGCAGCCCGTCGACCCGGGTCCGCAGCGACGTCGGCGCGACAGGGGCGGTCGGGACCGGAGCGCTCGAGGCAGTGACCGGCGCGCTCACTCGGCCGTCTCTCCCCCGCGCCCGAAGAGGACCTCCGAGAGGCGGTCGTGGTACGCGTGGAACTCGGGCGTCCGCATCATGTCCGGCGTCCGCGGCCGCGGGAGGTCGATCGTCACGACCTCCACGACCTGCCCGGGCCGGGGGCTCATCACCGCCACCACGTCGGACAGGAACACGGCCTCGGCGATGCCGTGCGTGACCATGAGCGTGGTCGCGGGCTTCTCGGTCCAGATCCGGAGCAGCTCCACGTTCAGCCGCTGCCGGGTCATGTCGTCGAGCGCGCCGAACGGCTCGTCCAGGAGCATCACCGACGGCTTGACCACCAGGCAGCGCGCGATCGCGACCCGCTGCCGCATCCCGCCGGACAGCTGCGCCGGCTTGGCCTTCTCGAAGCCCTGCAGGCCGACGAGGGCGATCAGGTCGGCGATCAGACCCGGCTCGGGCCGGATGCCGGCCACCTCGAGCGGGACGCGGATGTTGCTCTCCACCGTCCGCCAGGGCAGCAGCGCCGCGTCCTGGAAGGCGATGCCCAGGTGGTGCTCGCGCTGGGTCTCCCCGGTCGACATCCCGTTGATCAGCGCCGTGCCCGACGTCGGCTCCTCGAGCCCGGCGAGGATGCGCAGGACCGTCGACTTGCCGCAGCCCGAGGGACCGAGCAACGACAGGAACGTCCCCTGCGCGGTCCCGAGGTCGGTCGGCGCCAGCGCCTGCACCTGGTTGCGCCCGAGCGTGAAGGTCTTGCTCAGGCCCTGCAGGTTGAGCCCGGTCGCCGCCTGCGGGGCGGCGGCCGGGTCACGGGTGGCGAGCAGGCGTGCCGCGGGAGCCGGGGAGGGTGTGACCACCCCGACATCCTGCGCCTGGACGGGCGACGTCACGGTCAGCCCTTGACGATCAGGCTCGGGTCGGCGGCGTAGATCTCGGACAGCAGGCTCATGTCGAAGAGGTCCGCCGCCGTGATCTGGGTGCCGAGCGCGCCGATGGCGGCGACGATCTTGGTCTGGAAGTCGTCGGTCAGCGTGAAGAGCCCGTTCGCCTTCGTGTCGTCGCTGACGATCAGCTTCAGCTGCGCCTCGAGCTGCTCGGTCTGGCCCTTGACGTCGAGCCCGAGACCCTTGCCGTACGTGTCGGCGGCCAGGGCGGCACCGGCGGCGGGGTCGGCGACGGCGTCGTTCCAGCCCTTGATCTCCGCGGTCAGGAACGCCTTGAGCTTGTCGCGGTCGCTCTCGAGCGTCTCCTGCGTCACGACGAAGGTCTCCGAGGCCAGCGGCAGGCCGTTGTCGGCGAAGGAGAGCGTGACCGGGGTGAAGCCCTTGGACTGCACGATGAACGGCTCGTTGGTCAGGTAGGCCATGAAGCCGTCGATCTTCTTCTCGGTCAACGGGGTCGGCTCGTACTGCACGACGGTCGTCTTGATCGTCGCCGGGTCGATGTTGTTGGCCTTCAGCAGGCCCTCGAAGATCGACTGGTTGGTGCCGGCCTGGATGCCGATCGTCTTGCCCGCGAGGTCGGCGAGCGTCCGGATCGGCTTGCCCTCCTCGAGCGAGAGGATGCAGAACGGGTTCTTCTGGAACGTCGCCCCGATGATCTTGAGCGGGGCGCCCTGCTCGGCGATGAGGCGGGCCGTCGCGTCGGGCGCGGAGAGGCCGACGTCGATCGTGCCGGCGACGACGAGCGCGTCCGCGCTGTCCACGGGGCCGGTCACGAGGTCGACGCTCTCGAAGCCCGCCTCCTTGTAGTAGCCCTTCGAGTCGGCGAAGAACTCACCCGCGAACTCGATGTTCTTGATCCAGGAGAGCTGGAGCGAGAGCTTGCCGTACGTGCCGGGGGCCACGGAGCTCGGGCCGGCGGCGGCCGCGCTGCTGCTGGCCGCCCCCTCCGGGGCCGCCGTGCCGCCGCAAGCGGCGAGAGCCCCGAGGCTCAGCGCGCCGAGGCCGCTCGAGGCCAGAAAGCTCCGACGGGTGGACTTCGAGGTGAAGAAGGGCACGGAGCCTCCAGGGCTGGACGTCAACGAGGTGCGGGCGCGCCACCGACGGACGCTGCCACACCGTCTCAACTCGGCTTGGCGACGTCGTGTCAGCCGTGTGACGGACAGGTTTCTGCGCTCGCCGTGCCGGGTGCGCCGACGCGTCCGGATCGTGCTCCGAAACCCGCTCGGACGAACCGGACGCGACCTAGAGTGTCGCCCGCGACGTCGGCAGCCGCCGACCCGAGGACCCGCGAGAAGGCACGAGAGCATGAGCCAACCGCCGCAGGGCGACCAGCCGCAGCAGCCTCCCCACCCGCCGCAGAACCAGCCGGCGCAGGGCAACCCGCCGCAGGGTCAGCCGCCGCAGGGCTATCCCCAGCAGGGTCAGCCGCAGCAGGGCTATCCGCAGCAGCAGGGCGGGTTCGGGCCCCAGCAGGGCCGACCCGGCCAGCCCCCGTACGCGGGCGGCCCCGGTCCCTACCCGCCGCAGCCGTACCCGCCGGCGCCGTACCAGCAGGGCCCCTACCAGCCGGGTCCGTACCCGCAGGGTCCTCCGCCGCAGGGCGGCTACCCGCCGGGCGGCTACCCGCCGGGGCAGGGGCCGAAGAAGAAGCGCACGGGCCTCTTCGTGCTCATCGGCGCGGGCGCGCTCGCGCTGATCCTGGCCGTCGTCGCCGTCGCGGTGAACCTCGGCGGGCGGGACGACGTCGCCGGGGGCGGCACGACGACCGGCGGCAGCACGGCAGCGGCACCGGCGGCGGCCACCGCCTCCGACGCGGTGAACGGCTACCTCCAGGCCGTGGCCAAGGGCGACGCCGCGGCCGCGGTCGCGTACGCCTACGACCCGTCGACGGTCGACACGACCGCCCTGACCCCCGAGGTCCTCGCGGCGTCGGGCAAGGCGGCCCCGATCACCGACATCCAGGTGGGTAGCTCCGACCCCGACTCGACGTCGGTCGCCGCGTCCTACCAGCTCGGGTCGACCCCGGTGTCGACGTCGTTCGACGTGCTGAAGGCCAGCAACGACACGTGGAAGCTCGTGACCGTCGCCACCGACGTCGACCTCACGTCGATGCAGGACAGCGGCATCCCGCTGCTGATGAACGGGAGCAAGATCAAGCCGGGCCCGCTCAGCCTGCTGCCCGGCTCCTACCGCTTCAGCAGCGGCGTGCGGAACTTCGACTACGGGTCCAAGCCGGTGCTCCTCGTGCGCTACCCGGCCGACTACCCCGACACCAGCCAGGTCCAGCCGCGGATCAGCAGCAAGGGCCAGGCCAGCGCGGTGGCCGCGGTGAAGAAGAGCTGGAACAGCTGCCTGGACAAGAAGGCCCAGAAGCCGAAGGGCTGCCCCAACCAGTTCGTCTACAAGGACTTCAACTTCCGGGACAGCACGGTCCGCTGGTCGCGCAAGGGGTCGGACCCGTTCAAGAACCTCAAGCCGACCTACTCCGACACCACGACGCTGCAGTACTACGTCAAGCGCGACCTGGCGCTCAAGGGCACCTGCACGGCCAGCGGTCGTACGGGCACCTGCACCGGCACCCTCAAGGGGACCGCCCAGGTGGAGGCCCGTCTGAAGGGCGACAAGATCACGGTGGACTGGCTGCAGTGAGGGCGGCGCGGCTGCCCCCTCCGCGGGCAGCCGCCCGGGCTCTGCGGCCCAGGTCGCGTCAGGCCTGCTCGGTAGCATCGGCCGGGTGACGCAGACCACCGACGAGACCGTTCCCGCCCTCGACCTCTCCGACTTCGACGACACCGTCCGGGTGCAGGACGACCTCTACCGCCACGTGAACGGTGCCTGGGCGGAGCGCACGGAGATCCCCGAGGACAAGCCGATGGTGGGGGCCTTCGTCGAGCTGCGCGACGCGGCCGAGGCGGCCGTCCGCGACATCATCACCACCGTCGAGCCCGGCGCCCCCGGCAGCGAGGCGCAGAAGATCGCCGACCTCTACGCGAGCTTCATGGACGCCGACGCGGTCGAGGCGGCCGGGGCGACCCCGCTGGCCGAGCCGCTCGCCGCCATCGCCGCCGTCGGCACCGTCGACGAGCTCGTGGGCCTGGTCGGACGGCACACCCGCCAGGGCGTCCGCGGCCTGTTCGACATCGAGGCCGAGTCCGACCCGGGAAACCCGGACCGCTACGTCATGTTCGTGGGCCAGGGCGGCCTCGGGCTGCCCGACGAGGAGTACTACCGCCTCCCCGCGTACGCCGACATCCGTACGGCCTACCGCACCCACGTGGCCGGCTCGCTCGCGCTGGCCGGGTTCTCCGACGCGGAGGCGCAGGCCGACGCCGTCCTCGAGCTGGAGACCGCGATCGCGGCCTGCCACTGGGACAAGGTCCGCACCCGTGACCTCCGCGCCATGTACAACCTGATGCCGCTCGCCGACTTCGAGGCGTCGGCGCCGGGCCTGCCCTTCGCCACCTGGCTCGCCGGGCTGGGGATGTCGGAGGAGGCCGCGGGCGAGCTCGTCGTCACGCAGCCGTCGTTCTTCACCGACGTCGCCGGCCTGCTCACCGAGGACCGGCTGCCGGCCTGGCGCTCGTGGGCCGCCTGGAGCCTCGTCTCCTCGCGCTCCCCCTACCTCGCCTCGGCCTTCGTGCAGGAACGCTTCGGCTTCTACGGCACGGTCCTCTCCGGCACCCCGGTGCTCAAGGAGCGGTGGAAGCGCGGCGTCGACCTCGTGGAGGGTGCGCTCGGCGAGGTCGTCGGCAAGGTGTACGTCGAACGCCACTTCTCGCCCGTGGCCAAGGACCGGATGGACACCCTCGTCGCCAACCTCATCGAGGCCTACCGACGCTCCATCTCCGACCTGGCCTGGATGACCGAGGAGACCAAGGCCCGGGCCCTCGACAAGCTGGGGAAGTTCCGCACGAAGATCGGCTTCCCCACGCAGTGGCGCGACTACAGCACGCTCGAGATCGTGCCCGGTGACCTGCTGGGGAACGTCGCCCGGGCGACGGAGTTCGAGCTGCAGCGCAGCATCGCCAAGATCGGTGCGCCGATCGACCGCGAGGAGTGGCTGATGACCCCGCAGACGGTCAACGCCTACTACCACCCGCTGCGCAACGAGATCGTGTTCCCGGCCGCCATCCTGCAGCCGCCCTTCTTCAACGAGCACGCCGACGACGCCGTGAACTACGGGGGGATCGGCGCCGTCATCGGTCACGAGATCGGACACGGCTTCGACGACCAGGGGTCGACCTGCGACGGGGACGGCCGCCTGCAGAACTGGTGGACCGACGCCGACCGCGAGGCCTTCGAGGAGCGGACGAAGGTCCTCGTCGCGCAGTACGACGCCCTCTCCCCCGTCCAGACGCCCGACATGCACGTCAACGGCTCCCTGACGATCGGCGAGAACATCGGCGACCTCGGGGGACTCTCCATCGCCCACCTGGCGCACCACATCGCCCAGGAGGGCCGCGAGCCCGAGGCGATCGAGGGCTTCACCGCCGAGCAGCGGCTGTTCCTGTCCTGGGCCGCGGTCTGGCAGACCAAGGCGCGTGACGAGCTCGTACGCCAGCGGCTCGCGACCGACCCGCACTCGCCGGCCGAGTTCCGCTGCAACCAGATCGTCCGCAACGTCGACGCCTTCTACGCCGCTTTCGACGTGCGCGCGAGCGACGAGCTGTGGCTCGAGGAGGACCAGCGCGTCAGCATCTGGTGATGGTCCTGCGGTGCTGAACCCGTCGAGGTCCTGTACGTCATGAGAACGACAGAAGCCCGGTTGGTCCCCTCTGCTTGAGGGAGACCAACCGGGCTTCTGCTTTCTCGTGACGAGAGGTCGTTCAACGGGTGAGGTGAGCGGGAGACCTCAGCTCGTCGCGGACGACGGCGTAAAGGTCGCCCCAGCACTGGACGATCTTCCCTTCGGCCCAGCGGTAGACGACCAGCTCCTGCACGCGGACCTGTCGACCCGTGGGTTCGACGTCACCGAACAGTCCGGTGTGCGTCCCCTCGTCGACGAGCCGGGCCACGATCGTGCTGCCCTCGACGAGCAGGTCCTGCAACGTCCACCGGAAGTCGGGAAAGCCGACGAAGATCTCGTTGATCCGGTCGACGTACGCGGAAAGCCCGTCGTCCGCCCCGGAACCACTCACGTCGTCCGCGACGAACTCGCCCAGCTCGTCGAACCGGCGTTCATTGCAGTACGCCAGGTAGCGCTCGTAGCGGGAGACGAGGTCTTTACGATCGGTGGCCATGCCGTCATGCCCACACAACGGCCTACCCGCTTAGCAGCGGGGCGAGCTGTGTTTTTGCGGTGCCGATCAACGTTCTTGTCGCGCGGAGACCTACCGTTCGCCACAGTCGACGAATGAACGGTTCTCGAATGCGATTGAGTCTACGGAATGCGTCTGGACGTAGAAACACCTCAGGGTCGACCACGAATGGTCGACCCTGAGGTGTTGTGTTGTCCGGCGACGTCCTAGTCTCCCACACGGTCTCCCGTGCAGTACCATCGGCGCTGTAAGGCTTAACTTCCGGGTTCGGAATGGGACCGGGTGTTTCCCTGACGCTTTGATCACCGAAACTCTATAGAGATGTGGTGCGAAACCAGTCTCGATCGGAGACGACTGGTCTTTCGACCGTGTCTCGAGAGACCTCACAGTGGACGCGTAGCATCTTTGTAGGAACAAGCCCTCGGCCTATTAGTATCGGTCAGCTCCACACATTGCTGTGCTTCCACATCCGACCTATCACCCAGTGTTCTGCTGGGGGCCTTACCAGGCTATCCTGTGGGAGCCTTCATCTTGGAGCGTGCTTCCCGCTTAGATGCTTTCAGCGGTTATCACTTCCGAACGTAGCCAACCAGCCGTGCCCTTGGCAGGACAACTGGCACACCAGAGGTTCGTCCGTCCCGGTCCTCTCGTACTAAGGACAGCCCTCCTCAAGACTCCTACGCGCGCAGCGGATAGGGACCGAACTGTCTCACGACGTTCTAAACCCAGCTCGCGTGCCGCTTTAATGGGCGAACAGCCCAACCCTTGGGACCGACTCCAGCCCCAGGATGCGACGAGCCGACATCGAGGTGCCAAACCATGCCGTCGCTATGGACGCTCGGGCAAGATCAGCCTGTTATCCCCGGGGTACCTTTTATCCGTTGAGTGACGGCGCTTCCACATGCCACCGTCAGATCACTAGTCCCGACTTTCGTCCCTGCTCGAGGTGTCCCTCTCACAGTCAAGCTCCCTTGTGCACTTACACTCGAAACCTGATTGCCAACCAGGCTGAGGGAACCTTTGGGCGCCTCCGTTACCTTTTGGGAGGCGACCGCCCCAGTCAAACTACCCATCAGGCACTGTTCCTGATCCAGATAATGGACCTAGGTTAGATATCCAGAACAACCAGAGTGGTATTTCAACGTTGACTCCACGACAACTGGCGTCGCCGCTTCACAGTCTCCCACCTATCCTACACAAGCTGTACCGAACACCAATACCAAACTATAGTGAAGGTCCCGGGGTCTTTCCGTCCTGCTGCGCGTAACGAGCATCTTTACTCGTAGTGCAATTTCGCCGAGTCCGTGGTCGAGACAGCGCCCAAGTCGTTACGCCATTCGTGCAGGTCGGAACTTACCCGACAAGGAATTTCGCTACCTTAGGATGGTTATAGTTACCACCGCCGTTTACTGGCGCTTAAGTTCACCGCCTCGCTCGTGAGAGCTAACAGTTCCCCTTAACGTTCCAGCACCGGGCAGGCGTCAGTCCGTATACATCGTCTTACGACTTGGCACGGACCTGTGTTTTTAGTAAACAGTCGCTTGGGCCTGGTCTCTGCGGCCTTTCACGCCAACCACAGCTTGTGTGGCGAACGCGTCCGGCCCCCCTTATCCCGAAGTTACGGGGGCATTTTGCCGAGTTCCTTAACCACGGTTATCTCGATCACCTTGGTATTCTCTACCTGACCACCTGTGTCGGTTTAGGGTACGGGCGGCTCTAGAACTCGCTCACGAAGATTTTCTAGGCAGCATAGGATCACTCACTCGCCGGTCCGTAGACCGACCAGCCGTCACGTCTCAGGCATCATGAAGTGCGGATTTACCTACACTTCGCCCTACACGCTTAGCCCGGGATCACCTTGCGGATACCATCGCCCGGGATGAGCTACCTTCCTGCGTCCCTCCGCAGCTTGCCTAATACAAGTCTGGTTCGCAGACTCGTCGACACATCACCCGAAGGCTCCGTGCGACTCGCGTGCTTAGCATCGCTCGCCTCGGCATGATCGCGCTAGCGCCGGTACGGGAATATCAACCCGTTGTCCATCGACTACGCCTGTCGGCCTCGCCTTAGGTCCCGACTTACCCAGGGCAGATTAGCTTGACCCTGGAACCCTTGGTCTTTCGGTGGAGGAGTTTCTCACTCCTCATTCGCTACTCATGCCTGCATTCTCACTCGTGTGCTCTCCACGGCTAGGTCACCCTGCCGCTTCATCGCGCACACGACGCTCCCCTACCCATCCACGCCCCTGCACCGAAGTGAGGGTGTTACGTAGATGACACAGCTTCGGCGGATGGCTTGAGCCCCGCTAAATTGTCGGCGCGGAATCACTTGACCAGTGAGCTATTACGCACTCTTTCAAGGGTGGCTGCTTCCAAGCCAACCTCCTGGTTGTCTCCGCAACTCCACATCCTTTTCCACTTAGCCATCGCTTAGGGGCCTTAGCTGGTGTTCTGGGCTGTTTCCCTCTCGACTACGAACCTTATCGCCCGCAGTCTCACTGCCGCGCTTGGCTTACCGGCATTCGGAGTTTGGCTAATTTCGGTAAGCTTGTGGGCCCCCTAGACTATCCAGTGCTCTACCTCCGGCAAGAAACACGCGACGCTGCACCTATATGCATTTCGGGGAGAACCAGCTATCACGGAGTTTGATTGGCCTTTCACCCCTATCCACAGCTCATCCCCCAGGTTTTCAACCCTGGTGGGTTCGGGCCTCCACGACGTCTTACCGTCGCTTCACCCTGGCCATGGATAGATCACTCCGCTTCGGGTCTAGAGCATGCGACTCGACGCCCTATTCGGACTTGCTTTCGCTACGGCTTCCCCACACGGGTTAACCTCGCCACATACCACTAACTCGCAGGCTCATTCTTCAAAAGGCACGCCGTCACCTCACCCTTACGGGCTCAGCTCCGACGGATTGTAGGCAATCGGTTTCAGGTACTATTTCACTCCCCTCCCGGGGTACTTTTCACCTTTCCCTCACGGTACTAGTCCGCTATCGGTCACCAAGGAGTATTTAGGCTTAGCGGGTGGTCCCGCCGGATTCACAGCCAATTTCAGGGGTTGGCTGCTACTTGGGGTGACACTCAGCAGTGACACACTTACGTCTACAGGGGTGTTACCTGCTATGCCGCGCCTTCCCAGAACGCTTCGACTTCATGTGTCATTTTTGACTGCTCGACCGGTCGACAGCACGGTCAGAATGGCCCCACAACACCGCACATGCAACGCCTGTCAGCTATCACACACGTACGGTTTGGCCTCTTCCGCGTTCGCTCGCCACTACTGACGGAATCACTGTTGTTTTCTTTTCCTGTGGGTACTGAGATGTTTCACTTCCCCACGTTCCCTCCAACCGCCCTATATATTCAGGCGGAGGTCGCCGGACATTACTCCGGTCTCTTTCGAGGTTTCCCTATTCGGAGATCCCCGGATCGAAGCTCGTTTACCAGCTCCCCGGGGCTTATCGCAGGTTACGACGTCCTTCATCGGCTCTTGGTGCCTAGGCATCCACCGATTGCCCTTAGTAGCTTGTTGTTACTACAAAGATGCTCGCGTCCACTGTGAAGTTCTCAACACACGGGCGGTAGCACAGCCCCACCACCGAGGTGGCGGGGTCTGAGTCCGCACAGAAAGAAAGGCTGCCACCCCAACCCCTTGACGGGGTTGGAGGGCGACCGAACCTTCAGGACCCAACAGCGTGCCCAAACCGACCCCCACCCTCGCCCCGGATTTCCACTCCCACGACTCCTCCTTACAAAGAAGAGCGGGTTGTACTCACGAGGCCAGCAGCAGACGCCGGCTCAATAGTCAATGTTCCACATTCCAGAGCTGCCCAGCCAGACACGAACGGCCTGGCACTGAGCGCATGGACCCACCCGAAGGCGAGCCGCAATGCTCCTTAGAAAGGAGGTGATCCAGCCGCACCTTCCGGTACGGCTACCTTGTTACGACTTAGTCCTAATCGCCAGTCCCACCTTAGACGGCTCCCTCCACAAGGGTTGGGCCACCGGCTTCGGGTGTTACCGACTTTCATGACTTGACGGGCGGTGTGTACAAGGCCCGGGAACGTATTCACCGCAGCGTTGCTGATCTGCGATTACTAGCGACTCCGACTTCATGGGGTCGAGTTGCAGACCCCAATCCGAACTGAGACCGGCTTTTTGGGATTCGCTCCACCTTGCGGTATCGCAGCCCTTTGTACCGGCCATTGTAGCATGCGTGAAGCCCTGGACTTAAGGGGCATGATGACTTGACGTCATCCCCACCTTCCTCCGAGTTGACCCCGGCAGTCTCCTATGAGTCCCCACCATGACGTGCTGGCAACATAGAACGAGGGTTGCGCTCGTTGCGGGACTTAACCCAACATCTCACGACACGAGCTGACGACAGCCATGCACCACCTGTACACCGACCTTGCGGGGGCTACATCTCTGCAGCTTTCCGGTGTATGTCAAACCCAGGTAAGGTTCTTCGCGTTGCATCGAATTAATCCGCATGCTCCGCCGCTTGTGCGGGCCCCCGTCAATTCCTTTGAGTTTTAGCCTTGCGGCCGTACTCCCCAGGCGGGGCACTTAATGCGTTAGCTTCGGCACGGAGAACGTGGAATGTCCCCCACACCTAGTGCCCACCGTTTACGGCGTGGACTACCAGGGTATCTAAGCCTGTTTGCTCCCCACGCTTTCGCTTCTCAGCGTCAGGTGATGCCCAGAGAACCGCCTTCGCCACCGGTGTTCCTCCTGATATCTGCGCATTCCACCGCTCCACCAGGAATTCCGTTCTCCCCTGCATCCCTCTAGTCCGCCCGTATCAAAAGCAGGCTCGGGGTTAAGCCCCGAGTTTTCACTCCTGACGCGACGGACCGCCTACAAGCCCTTTACGCCCAATAATTCCGGACAACGCTCGGACCCTACGTATCACCGCGGCTGCTGGCACGTAGTTAGCCGGTCCTTCTTCTGTAGGTACCGTCACTTGTGGCTTCGTCCCTACTGAAAGCGGTTTACAACCCGAAGGCCGTCATCCCGCACGCGGCGTTGCTGCATCAGGCTTGCGCCCATTGTGCAATATTCCCCACTGCTGCCTCCCGTAGGAGTCTGGGCCGTATCTCAGTCCCAGTGTGGCCGGTCGCCCTCTCAGGCCGGCTACCCGTCGAAGCCTTGGTGAGCCATTACCTCACCAACAAGCTGATAGGCCGCGAGCCCATCCCTGACCGCCGGAGCTTTCCACCCCAGTCCAGGAGGACCAGGGTCATATCCGGTATTAGCAGCTGTTTCCAGCTGGTATTCCGAAGTCAAGGGCAGGTTGCTCACGTGTTACTCACCCGTTCGCCACTCGTATGACCCCGAAAGGCCTTACCGTTCGACTTGCATGTGTTAAGCACGCCGCCAGCGTTCGTCCTGAGCCAGGATCAAACTCTCCGTTGAAAAATATCGGAAGACGACCCACACCCGAAGGCGCAGACCGTGGAACCGTCAAAAACAACGAGCTTGACCTTGACATTAGACCCAACTGGGTCAATCAATTTCAATCTCAAAGGAACCACACCCGACCAGAACAACCCCCAAGATAGGAGGCAGCCTCGCCGAGCACGGGTTCGATAGTGCTATTTGGCATTGACTTTTAAGCACGCTGTTGAGTTCTCAAACTTCGCTCGCACACCGCACCAGACCCTTACAGCCTGACTTGGGGCAACTCGATAAACACTACCCGGTCTCATCCAGCAGATCAAATCCGCCTTTTTCGACCCCCCCGATCTCCAGCCAGCTCCTGCTCGCCCAGAGGACGTGCAGAACCAGATGCTCTTGGTCTGAGGTTCCCCCGGCCGGCCGCACTCGCAAGCGCGTCCTTGACCCGAAGGGGATGCCCCTACTGTAGCCGAACCCTGCGAGGACGC
The DNA here is from genome assembly GCF_014193425.1 of Microlunatus antarcticus. Lineage (NCBI taxonomy): Bacteria > Bacillati > Actinomycetota > Actinomycetes > Propionibacteriales > Propionibacteriaceae > Microlunatus > Microlunatus antarcticus. Next base: position 72,558 of record NZ_JACHZG010000002.1, read on the forward strand.
AACTCGGGCCGACAAGATCATCAGAAGAGGCACTCCCCCTACCGGCACTCCCCCTACCGGCACTCCCCTACCGGCACTCCCCCTACCGGCACTCCCCCTACCGGCACTCCCCCTACCGGCACTCCCCCTACCGGCACTCCCCCTACCGGCACTCCCCCTACCGGCACGATCATCCGGAACCACCACCGAGCGGGGAGCACCGCCAGCTGCTGAGCCTTCGCGCACCAGCGAGCGACAGCCGGCGTACGGACGACGGCACGTGGCCGCGCCTCAGCCTTCGCACTGACCGGGAAGGCGTACGGGTGCAGCAAGGCAGGTCGCCGAGGCCGAAGGCGGGGCGAGCGCCGACGGCTCTGCCCCACGCACGGGGTCGTCAGACCGTTCGAGCCGCTCGGGCCCGGGGTGGTGGAGCAGAAGGAGGCGTTCGCGCCGTCGTCAGACGTTGCGGCTGACGACCGTGTCGCAGAGCTCCTCGAGGGAGTCGCGGGCCGGACCGCTCGGCAGTCCCTCGAGCAACCTCCGCGCCGCCTCCGCGCGACGGAGCACCTGGGTACGGGCCTCGTCGATGCTGCGGTGGCGGCGGAGGAGGCTCAGGACCTCGGCCAGGTCGGCGTCGGAGCTGAGGTCGGAGTCGAGCAGCGTGAGGAGGCGGGCGTCGGCGGGGTCGGTCGACGTCCGGGCGAGCAGCGTGGGCAGGGTCGGGATGCCCTCGCGCAGGTCGGTGCCCGGCGTCTTGCCCGTCTCGTCGCTCGTGATGTCGATGATGTCGTCGCTCAGCTGGAAGACGACGCCGATCTGCTCGCCGAAGTCGGCCATGAGCTGCTGCTGCGCCGGGGTCGCCCCCGCGAGCTTCGCGCCGAAGAGCGCCGAGGTCGCGATCAACGAGCCCGTCTTGTCGGCCACGACCTTCAGGTAGTGCTCGAGCCGGTCCTGACCCGGGGCCGGCCCCACCGTCTCGGCGATCTGTCCCTGGACCAGCCGGGCGAAGGTCCGGGCCTGCAGCCGGACGAACTCCGGACCCAGGTCGGCGACGAGGTCGGAGGCCCGGGCGAAGAGCAGGTCACCCACCAGGATCGCGACGGTGTTGCCCCAGCGGGCGTTGGCGCTCACCGACCCCCGCCGCAGGCCCGCCTCGTCCATGACGTCGTCGTGGTAGAGGCTCGCGACGTGGGTCAGCTCGACGACGACGGCCGCGCGCTCCACGTCGGCGTCGACGGCGGCGGGGCCCAGGTGCGAGGCCAGGACCACGAGCAGCGGACGGAAGCGCTTGCCGCCGGCCAGGATGACGTGCTGAGCCGCCTCACGCACCATCGAGCTCTCCGCCTCGGCCGCGTGGACCAGCGCTACCTCGACGCGGTCGAGCTGGTCGCGGACCGCGGTCTCGAAGACCGGGTCACGCGTCTGGCTGGCGAGCACGTCACTCCTTCAGTGGCGCCGGCGTGGCCTCCGGGCGCCCTCCAGCGTATCGGCTGCCTCAACGCCGGTCAGCGGATGAACTCGCTCGCCTGCTGGGCCATGGTCAGCAGCGGCCCGGGGTAGATCCCGAAGACCACCGTGGCCGCGACGCCGACCCCGACCGCGGCCAGCGTGGTCCAGCCCGGCCGGACGACCTCGGCCGGCCGTGCGGCGTTCTCCTCCGGGTCGGTGAAGAACATCAGCACGATCACGCGGATGTAGAAGAAGGCGGCGACGACGCTGATGACCACCGCGACGACGACGAGCCAGTGCAGCCCGCCGCTCCACGCGGCGGCGAACACCGACCACTTGCCGATGAAGCCGCTGGTGAGCGGGATCCCGGCGAAGCTGAGGAGGAAGACGGAGAAGACGAGCGCGGCGAGCGGTGACCGGCGGCCGAGGCCCACCCAGCTCGACAGCTGGGTCGCCTCACCGGTCGAGTCGCGGACCATCGTCACCAGCGCGAAGGCGCCGATCGTGGCGGCCCCGTACGCGACGAGGTAGAACATCACCGACGAGACGCTGGTCAGCGACCCTTCGCGAGCGCCGGTGACGGCCTGGGACGCCCCCACGAACGCCGTGAGGATGAAGCCCGCGTGCGCGATCGAGCTGTAGGCGAGCATCCGCTTCACGTCGGTCTGGGTGATCGCCAGGATCGACCCGACGGCCATCGTGGCGACGGCGACGGCGGCCATCAGCGGCTGCCAGTCCCAGCGGTCCGCGCCCAGGCCCACGTAGAAGACCCGCATGAGTGCGCCGATGGCGGCGATCTTGGTGCAGGAGGCCATGAACGCGGTGACCGGCGTCGGCGCCCCGGTGTAGACGTCCGGGGTCCAGGAGTGGAACGGCACCGCGCCGAACTTGAACAGCAGCCCCACCGCGATCAGTCCCATGCCGGCCAGCAGCAGCCCGGTCCCCTGCGGCCCGGTGCCCGAGACGCCGTTGCGGATGGCGTCGTCGATCCCCGACAGCAGGAACGAGCCGGAGTAGCCGTAGAGCAGCGCCATCCCGTACAGGAAGAAGGCGGACGACAGCGCGCCGAGCAGGAAGTACTTGAGCGCCGCCTCCTGGGAGAGCAGCCGGCGCCGGCGGGCCAGCCCGCAGAGCAGGTAGAGCGGCAGCGAGAGGATCTCGAGCGCGACGAACATGGTGATCAGGTCGTTCGACGCGGGGAAGAGCATCATCCCCGAGAGCGCGAACAGCGCCAGCGGGAGGACCTCGGTGTGCTCGCGCCGGGCCTCGATCGCCTCCCGCTCGTCGAGCGTCCCGGGCACGGCGGCAGCCATCGGCGCGAAGGCGCTGACGCCGGCCGTCACCTTGCGCTCGGCGAACATGCCGAACGAGACCGCGCCGAAGACGAGCAGGATCGTCCAGATGAAGGACGTCGGCCCGTCGACCGCGACCGACGCGACGCCCACGACGACGCCACCCCCGCCGGCGGACCAGTTCAGGACCGTGATGACGAGCGCGACGACCACTGCGACGAGCGCGATGACGATCTGGGCCGCCCGGCGCAGGTCGCGCGGGACGACGGCCTCGGCGAGCACCCCCACGCAGGCGGCGGCGAAGACGACGATGAACGGCAGCAGGAACGCGTAGCCGATCGTCGGTGCGGCGATGGTGCCCATCAGCGGGTTCCTCCCACGAGCGGGGCGGGGTCGCTGACGCCCACCGAGGTCTGGAGCAGCGCGGTCGACGGCTCGATCAGCGCGAGCACCGGCTTCGGGTACACCCCGAGCACGAGGATCAGCACGACCAGCGGCGCGATGGCCAGCCGTTCGCGGGTGCTCACCTCGGTCACGGTCGCGGCCACCGCCGGAGCGACCGGCCCGGTCATCGTCCGCTGGTAGGTCACGAGGATGTAGAGCGCGGCCAGCACGATCGCCAGGGTGGCGACCCCCGCGTACACGGGGTGCTTGCCGAACGTGCCGGCCAGCACCATGAACTCCGACACGAAGCTCGACAGACCCGGCAGCGACAGCGTCGACAGCCCGGCGAAGAGCAGCAGCCCGGCGGCGACCGGCGCCACCTTCTGCACCCCGCCGAAGTCGGCGATGTCGGCCGACCCACGCCGCTTGACCAGGTAGCCGGCGACCAGGAACAGCGCCGCCGTGGAGAGCCCGTGGTTGAGCATGTAGAACGTCGAGCCGGTGAGCGTCTGGCGGGTCAGCACGAAGATGCCCAGCACGATGAAGCCGAAGTGGCTGATCGAGGTGTAGGCGACGAACCGCATCAGGTTCTTGGAGCCGATGGCCAGGACCGCGCCGTAGACGATCGACAGCACCGCGAGCACGATCACCACCGGGGTGGCCCACTGGCTCGCCTCGGGGAAGAGGCCGAGGCAGAACCGGATCATCCCGAAGGTGCCGATCTTGTCCATGATCCCGACCATCATCGTGGCGCCGCCGGGGCTCGACTGCTCGGCCGCGTCGGGCAGCCAGGTGTGCAGCGGGACCAGCGGGGCCTTGATCGCGAAGGCGAACATGAAGCCGATGAACAGCCAGCGCTCCTGGCCCGTCCCGAGGGTCAGCCCGCTGAGGTCGGACAGCAGGTAGCTCGGCGTGCCGACCTGGGCGGAGGCGACGTAGAGCCCGATGACCGAGGCCAGCATCACGAAGCCACCGAGCAGGCCGAAGATCAGGAACTTGGCCGCGGCCTTCGAGCGGCGGGCGCCGGGGCCGAAGCCGCCGATGAGGAAGTACATCGGGACGAGGACGACCTCGAAGAACACGTAGAACAGGAAGACGTCGGTGGCCAGGAAGAGGTAGAGCGCGCAGGTCTGCACGGCCAGAACGAGGGCGAAGAAGACCTTGCTGTCGTAGCGGGCGGGCTCACCGGCCGGCCGTACGGTCCCGGGCGCCGGGACGCGGTCGTAGTCGCCCCAGGTGGCCAGGACGACGACGGGCGTCACGATCGAGGCGAGCAGCACGAGCGTCGCGCCGATGCCGTCGAGGCCCAGGGCGTAGTGCGCGCCGAGCGGGCCGATCCAGACGACGTCCTCGCTCAGCTCCATCCCGCCGCCGCCGCGGAGGCCGACGGTCAGCACGACGGCGAGCACGACCGTGACGAGCGAGGTGGCGAGCGCGACGACCTTGGCGGCGCCGCTGCGTCCGAGCAGCACGACGACCGCACCGAGCGCCGGCAGCAGGGCCAGGACGGTGAGCCAGGGGACTCCGGAGGTGGTGTTCATGCGTCCTTCCTCAGCCCAGCCGGCCGAGCAGGATGATGGCGCCGACGACGGCCGCGCCGGCGGTCATGGTGAGGGCGTACGAGCGGACGAAGCCGTTCTGCACGCGCCGCAGCCGTTCGGAGAAGCCGCTGATCACCGTGCCGGTGCCGTTCGCGACTCCGTCGACCACGCCCGCGTCGAAGCGGGTGATGTCACTGGTCATCCGGATGCCCGGGCGCATGAAGACCGCCTCGTTGAAGGCGTCGCCGTAGAGGTCGCGCCGACCGGCCCGGACGAAGGGCGAGCGGGTCGCGGGCTGCACGTCGGCGATCGCCTTCTGCGGCCCGAAGAAGACGAAGCTGACGGCGATGCCGGCCACCACGACGGCCATGGTCACGAAGCCGATCACCGTCGGGTGGATGAGGCCCTCGGTCTCGGCCTCGCCCTGCACCGCCGGGTTCAGCCACTCGGCGATCCAGCCGTTGAGGACGAGCCCGCCCACGACGGACGCGGCACCGAGGACGATCAACGGGATCGTCATCGTCAGCGGCGACTCGTGCGGGTGCACGTTCTTGCGCCACCGCTTGTCCCCGGCGAAGGTCATCAGCATCAGCCGCGTCATGTAGAACGCGGTCACGCCGGCCCCGATCAGCGCACAGGTGCCGGCGACCGGGCTCGCGTGGAACGCGGCCTCGATGATGTGGTCCTTGGAGTAGAAGCCGGCGAAGAACGGGAAGCCGATGATCGCCAGGTAGCCCGCGGCGAACGTGACGAAGGTGATCGGCAGCGCCCGCGCCAGCGCGCCGTAGTGGCGCATGTCGACGTCGTCGTCCATCGCGTGCATGACCGAGCCGGCGCCCAGGAACATGTTCGCCTTGAAGAAGCCGTGCGTGAGCAGGTGGAAGATCGCGAAGGCGTACCCCGCCGGGCCGATCCCGGCGGCCAGCATCATGTAGCCGATCTGGCTCATCGTGGAGCCGGCCAGCACCTTCTTGATGTCGTCCTTGGCGCAGCCGATCCAGGCGCCGAAGAGCAGGGTCACGGTCCCGACGATCACGACCACCTCGCTCGCGACGGGGGCGTGGAGGAAGATCGCGTGGCTGCGGACGACGAGGTAGACGCCCGCCGTGACCATGGTGGCCGCGTGGATCAGGGCCGACACCGGGGTCGGGCCCTCCATCGCGTCGAGGAGCCAGGACTGGAGCGGGACCTGCGCCGACTTGCCGCAGGCACCGAGCAGGAGCAGCAGCCCGAGCAGGGTGGCGAGCGGCACGCTCAGCCCGCCGATGCCGGCGTTCACGTCGACGAAGGCCGACGAGCCGAAGGCGGCGAGCATCAGCATCACGGCCAGCGACATCCCCATGTCGCCGACGCGGTTGACCACGAACGCCTTCTTGGCCGCCGTCGCCGCGCTCGGGCGCTCCTGCCAGAAGCCGATGAGCAGGTACGACGCGAGCCCGACGCCCTCCCAGCCGACGAACAGCACGAGGTAGTTGTCGGCGAGGACCAGCAGCAGCATCGAGGCGATGAAGAGGTTCAGGAACCCGAAGAACCGCCGGCGCCGCGGGTCGTGCGCCATGTAACCGATCGAGTAGACGTGGATCAGGCTGCCGACGCCGGTGATCAGGAGCACGAAGACGATCGAGAGCTGGTCGAGCTGGAGCCCGACGCGGATGTTCCAGGCGCCCGAGGTGATCCAGTCGTACAGCGGCACGCTCACCGAGCGCTGCGACTCCTCGCGGCCGAGCAGCTGCACGAAGTAGCAGAGCCCGATCGCGAACGACACGATCGGCGCCAGGGTGCCGAGGAAGTGGCCCCAGCGGTCGCCGGCCCTCCCGATCAGCAGGAGCACGGCGGCGCTGGCGGCCGGCACGGCGATCAGCAGCCAGGCCAGGGTGAAGAAGCCCGTCCCCAGGACGGGCGTCACGGTTTCCATCGGGGTGCTCTGCCTTTCAGAACTTCAGCAGGTTGGCGTCGTCGATGGAGGCCGACCGCCGGGTCCGGAAGATGGTCACGATGATCGCCAGGCCGACCACGACCTCGGCGGCGGCCACCACCATGACGAAGAAGGCCGCGATCTGGCCGTCCAACGCGCCGTTCTTGTGCGAGAAGGCGACGAGGGCGAGGTTCGAGGCGTTGAGCATCAGCTCGACGCACATGAAGGCGACGATCGCGTTGCGCCGGGTCATGAACCCGATCGTGCCGATCGCGAAGAGGATCGCCGACAGGACGATGTAGTGGTCGGTCATGCTGCGTCCCCCGTCACTCCGTGCCTCCGTCGGGCTCGGCCCCGGGGCCCGGGGTGTCGCCCCGATGACCCCCGTGCTTCTGGTCCTCGATCGGCAGCAGGTCCGCCCGTCGGGTCAGGGCCGCACCGGGCTTCGTCACCTGCGGCAGCTCGCCGTCGGCCTGGAGCTCGGCGATCGTGCGCTGGATCGGGCGTACGAGGTCGCGCCGGTCCGGCTGGCCGCTGCGGTTGCGCAGCGTGGCCGAGACCGAGAGCTCGCTCAGGGTGCCGTCGGGGAGCATCGCCGGGGTGTCGACCGCGTTGTGCCGGGCGTAGACGCCGGGCGTCGGCAGCGGGCCCGGGTGCTGGCCGGTCTCGGCGTAGCGGCGCATCCGCTCCCCCACCAGGTCGCCCTGGGTCTTGCGCTTGGTGAGGCGCTCACGGTGCGCCAGCACCATCGCACCGACCGCGGCGGTGATGAGCAGCGCGGAGGTCGCCTCGAAGGCGATGACGTACTTGGTGAAGATCAGGTTGGCCAGGCCCTGGACGTTCCCGCCGTACGCGGCGTTGTCCGCCCGCAGCCCGATGTCGGGACCCACGACGGCACGGCCGACGGCGAGGACCAGCAGCAGGCCGAAGCCCACGCCGGCCAGGACGGCGAGCGGACGCTGGCCGCGGATCGTCTCCACCAGCGAGTCCGCGGCGTCGACGCCGACGAGCATGAGGACGAAGAGGAAGAGCATGAGGATGGCGCCGGTGTAGACGATGATCTGCACGGCGAACAGGAACGGGGCGTCCAGCGCCGCGTACTGCACGGCCAGCGAGATCATCACCGCGGCCAGGCAGAGCGCGGAGTGCACCGGCTTGCGGGCCAGGATCATGCCGAGCGCACCCAGCACCATGACCGGCGCGAGCAGCCAGAAGGCGATGGCGGGGCCCATCAGAGGATCCCGCCGTTGCTCGTGTTCGGCTGGACGGAGCTGGTGCGGTCCTGCGGGTTCGGCCGGCCGCCCTGGTGCTTGCGCTTGTTCTCGTAGCCGGCGTTGACCGGCTCGGGGACGAAGCCGCTGATGTCACCCGCCCGGTCGTCGGGCGTGCCCATCGCGGGCAGGCCCATGAAGTAGACCTGCTCGTCGTCGCCGAGACGGCGCGGGTGCGGCGGCTGCTCCATGCCGGGCAGCAGCGGCCCGAGGAGGTCGTCCTTGTCGTAGATCAGGTCGGAACGGTTGTCGTTCGCCAGCTCGAACTCGTTGGTCATCGTGAGCGCCCGGGTCGGGCACGCCTCGATGCACAGCCCGCACAGGATGCAGCGCAGGTAGTTGATCTGGTAGACGCGGCCGTAGCGCTCGCCCGGCGAGAAGCGTTCCTCGTCGGTGTTCTGGGCGCCCTCCACGTAGATCGCATCCGCCGGGCAGGCCCAGGCGCACAGCTCGCAGCCGACGCACTTCTCGAGCCCGTCGGGCCAGCGGTTGAGCTGGTGCCGGCCGTGGAACCGCGGCGCGGTCACCTTGGGCTTGTTCGGGTACTCCTCGGTGAAGGTCTTGCGGAACATCGTCTTGAACGTGACGCCGAAACCGGCGACCGGGTCGAACAGACCCATCAGGAACGCCCTCTCTCGTACGTGTCGTCCGGATCGCGCTGGTACTCGGGCCCGTCGGCGTCGGTCGTCGAGCCGTCGGGTGAGGGCACAAGCCGTGCGAGCTCCGGCAGCACCTCGTCGCCCTGCGGCGGGACCGGAAAGCCGCCGGCGAAGGCGTCGAACTCCTCGGGCGCGGTCGGCGGCTCCTCCTCCTCCTCGCCCTTGGTGAAGAAGGTCGCCACGAGCAGCACCACGACGACCACGCCGAGCGCGCCCAGCAGCACGCCGCGGTTCACCCGCAGAGCCGCGATCAGGACGATCCAGACCAGGGAGATCGGGATGAGCCACTTCCAGCCGAAGCGCATGAACTGGTCGTAGCGCAGCCGGGGCAGGGTGCCGCGCAGCCAGACGAAGACGAACAGCAGCACCAGCATCTTGACCAGGAACCAGATGATGCCGAGGTAGCCGGCGTCGGCGCCGGGGATCAGGTTGAACGGGAAGATCGCGTGCCAGCCGCCGAGGAAGAGGGTCGTCGCGAGCGCCGAGACCGTGATCATGTTCATGTACTCGGCCATGAAGAACATGGCGAAGCGCATCGAGGAGTACTCGGTGTGGAAGCCGCCGACGAGCTCGCCCTCGGCCTCCGGCAGGTCGAAGGGGGCCCTGTTCGTCTCGCCCACCATCGAGATCAGGTAGATCACGAAGGACGGCAGCAGCTGCAGGCAGAACCAGATCGGGTACTGATGGCCGAAGATCTCCACGCGCGGGACGGCCTGCGCCGCGACGATCTCCGAGGTCGACAGCGAGCCCGCGTAGAGGAACACCCCGACCAGCGCCAGGCCCATCGCGACCTCGTAGCTGATCACCTGCGCGCTCGAGCGCAGGGAGCCGAGGAGCGCGTACGTGGAGCCCGACGACCAGCCCGCGAGCACGATGCCGTACACGCCGACCGAGGCGAGGGCGACGATGAACAGCACCGAGACCGGCAGGTCGGTGACCTGCAGGGGCGTCGTGATGTTGGTGAACGGGACCTTGACCTCGCCGGCGATCGGAATCACCGAGATGGCCACGACGGCCGGGATCGCGGAGACGAACGGCGCGATCATGAAGACGACCTTCTCGGCGGCCTTCGGGGTGAAGTCCTCCTTGAACATCAGCTTCATGCCGTCGGCGAGCGACTGCAGGGAACCGAAGGGGCCGTTCATGGTCGGGCCCTTGCGGTGCTGCATCAGGCCGACGACCTTGCGCTCGTACACGATCGTGAAGAGCGTCAGGACCATCAGCAGCACGAAGGCGAACAGGGCCTTGATCAGCACGACCCACCACAGGTCGTTGAAGAAGGGGGTCAGGTCGAGCGCGGTCATGCGGTGGCCTCTGCTTCCTGCACGGGTCGGAGGACACGCACCTGCACGAGGTCGCCGGGCAGCAGGGCGAGGTGCTCGCCGACCCCGAGACCCGGTGCCCGGGCCGGGAGCCAGACGACCCCGTCGACCATGCTCGACTCCACGAGCAGCGGCAGCGCGAGCTCACCCCGGTCGTTCGTGAGGACGACGTCGGCACCGGCGACGCCGTCGGGGCCGGTCTCGATCCCGTACGTCGCCGCGGTCGTCGGGCTGAGCCGCGCGACGGGCGGCCGGGCCGTGGCCGCCAGGTACGGGTCCCCGGCCAGCGCGTGGCTGTCGTCGAGCAGCATCCGCCAGGTGGCCAGGACCAGCTGGTCGCCGCGGGCGGCGGCGGGCTCGCCGGGACCGAAGGCGGGCGCCGGCGCCGGGCTGCCGTCCCAGGGACCGAGCTCGTCGAGCTCGGCCAGGGCGGCGGCCGGGGTCCGGAAGCCGAGCGGCTTGCCGAGGGCGTCGGCCAGGGCGGCGAGCACCCGGAGGTCGGACATGGCGTTCGGGGACTCGAGCACGGCCGGGAACGAGCGGCGACGGCCCTCCCAGTCGACGAACGTGCCCGCGCGCTCGGCCATCAGCGACACCGGGAGCACGACGTCGGCGCGCTCGGTGACCGACGACGCCCGCGTCTCCAGGCTGACGACGAAGCCGACGCGCTCGAGGCCGTCGAGCGCGGCGGCCGGGTCGGCCAGGTCGAACGGGTCGACCCCGCCGACGACCAGCGCCGCGAGCTCGGCGTCCGCGGCGGAGACGAGCATCTCGTCGCCGTCGGTGCCCTCGTCCCGCGGCAGGGAGCCGATGCCCCAGGTGGAGGCGACGTCCACGCGGGCCGACGGGTCGGCCACCGGACGGCCGCCGGGCAGCAGGGTCGGCAGGCAGCCGGCCTCGACCGCACCGCGGTCGCCGGCCCGACGCGGGACCCAGGCCAGCCGGGCGCCGGTGCGCTCGGCCAGGCGCAGGACCGCGCTCAGGGTGCCGGACAAGGCGGCGGCACGTTCGCCGACGAGGATGACGGAGCCGGAGTCCAGCTCTACCCCGGTGGCGCTGCTCCAGGCGTCCAGCCAGGCCGCCTCGGCGCCGGGGACGGTCGGGACGAGCGTCGAGCCGGCCTTGACGGCCCCCCGGGTGCGGTAGGGCGCGAGGGTCGCCGAGACGAGGCCGCGCTTGCGGTTCGCCTTGCGCAGGCGCAGGAAGATCGCGCCCGCCTCCTCCTCGGGCTCCAGGCAGACGAGCAGCACCGACGAGGCGGTCTCGAGGTCGCCGTACGTGACGCCGCACCCCGAGCCGGCGACGACGGCGGCCAGGAAGTCGGCCTCCTCGGCGCTGTGCGGACGGGAGCGGAAGTCGATCGAGTTCGTGCCGAGGACGCCGCGGGCCAGCTTGCTGTAGGCGTACGCGTCCTCGAGCGTCAGCCGGCCGCCGGTCAGGACGCCGATCCGGTTGCCGTGCTGGCCTGCGCCGGCGGCCAGCAGGCCCTCGGCGGCGACGTCGAGGGCCTCGGGCCAGGACGCGGGCCGCAGCACGCCGTCCTCGCGGACCAGCGGGCGGGTGAGGCGGTCGTCGCCGCGGCCGTACGCGAAGGCGAAGCGGTCCTTGTCGGTGATCCACTCCTCGTTGACCTCGGGGTCGTCGCCCGAGAGCCGCCGCATGACCTTGCCGCGGCGGTGGTCGACACGGATCGCCGAGCCGCAGGCGTCGTGCTCGGCGACCGACGGCGTCGAGACGAGGTCGTACGGTCGGGCGCGGAAGCGGTACTCCGCGCTGGTCAGCGCCCCGACCGGGCAGATCTGGATCGTGTTGCCCGAGAAGTAGGACTGGAACGGCTCGCGCTCGTAGATGCCGACCTGCTGCAGCGCCCCGCGCTCGATCAGCGAGATGAACGGGTCGCCGGCGACCTGCTCGGAGAAACGGGTGCAGCGCGCGCAGAGGACGCAGCGCTCGCGGTCGAGCAGCACGTTCGGCGAGATCGCGACGGGCTTGGGGTAGGTCCGCTTGACGTCGGTGAAGCGGCTCTCGCCGTAGCCGTTGCTCATGGCCTGGTTCTGCAGCGGGCACTCCCCGCCCTTGTCGCAGATCGGGCAGTCGAGCGGGTGGTTGACGAGCAGGAACTCCATGTTCCCGTGCTGCGCCTTGTCGGCGACCGGCGAGGTCACCTGCGTCTTGACGACCATGCCAGCTGCGACCTCGAGCGTGCAGGAGGCCTGCGGCTTGGGGATGCCGCGGCCGTTCCCGGCGTCGGGCACCTCGACGAGGCACTGGCGGCAGGCGCCGACCGGGTCGAGCAGCGGGTGGTCGCAGAAGCGCGGGATCGCGACGCCGATGAGCTCGGCCGCGCGGATCACGAGCGTGCCCTTGGGCACGGAGACCTCGACGTCGTCGATGGTGAGCGTGATGAGGTCCTCGCGCTGGGCGAGCTCGCCCCCGCTGGTGGAGCCTGCCGGCGGCTTGGCGGTGACGGTCATGCCGGGACCCCCTCGCGCACGAGGACCGTGCTGCGCTCGTACGGGAACAGCTCCCAGGCCGGGGTGTGCATCCCGGCCTCGAACTCGCTGCGGAAGTACTTGATCGCCGAGCTGATGGGCGAGGTCGCCCCGTCGCCAAGGGCGCAGAACGAGCGGCCGAGGATGTTCTCGCAGAGGTCGAGCAGCTTGTCGATGTCGCCCTCCTCGCCCTGGCCCGCCTCGAGGCGGTGCAGGATCTGCACCAGCCACCAGGTGCCCTCGCGGCAGGGCGTGCACTTGCCGCAGGACTCGTGCTTGTAGAACTCGGTCCAGCGCAGCACGACCCGGACGACCGACGTCGTCTCGTCGAAGCACTGCAGCGCCTTGGTGCCGAGCATCGACTTCTGCGCGGCCACGCCCTCGTAGTCGAGCGGGACGTCGAGGTGCTCGGGCGTCAGCATCGGCGTCGACGAGCCGCCCGGCGTCCAGAACTTCAGCTCGTGGCCCGCGCGGATGCCGCCGGCCAGGCCGAGCAGCTCGCGCAGCGTGATGCCCAGGGGCGCCTCGAACTGCCCGGCGTTGGTCACGTGGCCCGAGAGCGAGTAGATCGTCATGCCCTTGGACTTCTCGGTGCCCATCGAGGAGAACCAGGCCGCGCCGTTGCGGATGATGCTCGGCACGGACGCGATCGACTCGACGTTGTTGATCACGGTCGGGCTCGCGTAGAGGCCGGCGACCGCGGGGAACGGCGGGCGCAGCCGCGGCTGGCCCCGACGCCCCTCGAGGGAGTCGAGCAGCGCGGTCTCCTCGCCGCAGATGTACGCGCCCGCTCCGGCGTGGACGATGATCTCGAGGTCGTAGCCGGTGCCGAGCACGTTGGGCCCGCAGTAGCCGGCGGAGTACGCCTCGCGCACCGCCTGCTGGAGGCGGCGCACGACGTGCAGCACCTCGCCGCGGACGTAGATGAACGCCGTGCTCGCGCGGATCGCGTACGCCGAGATGATCACGCCCTCGACGAGGGTGTGGGGCGAGGCCATCATCAGCGGGATGTCCTTGCAGGTGCCCGGCTCGGACTCGTCCGCGTTGACCACGAGGTACTTGGGCTTCGGGTTGTCCTGCGGGATGAAGGACCACTTCATCCCGGTCGGGAAACCGGCGCCCCCGCGGCCGCGCAGACCCGAGTCCTTGACCACGGAGACGACCTCGGACGGCTCCATCCGCAGCGCCGTGCGCAGCGCCTCGTAGCCGCCGCGGCGCTCGTAGTTGCCGATCTTCCAGGCGCGGTCGTCGCCCCAGTTCGCGGTGAGGACGGGCGTGAGCACGCTGGCCGTCCGCTGCATCTCCTCGGTCACGAGGTCTCCTCGTCCTGGTCGCTACGGAAGTCGGCGGGGTCGGGCGCGCTCCAGCCGTTCTCGGCGGCGATCCGGAGGCCCAGCCGGGAGGTCGGTCCGGACGTGGGGCCCTCGTCGGCGCGCCCGTCCGGGAACCCGGCGAGCACCCGCTCGGCCTGCTGCCAGCTCACGACGCGGGCGCCGCGGGTCGGGGTGACCTCGTCGCCGGCGCGCAGGGCGTCGACGACCTCGCAGGCGCGCTGCGGCGTGGTCCGGTCGAAGAACTCCCAGTTGACCATCATCACCGGGGCCATGTCGCAGGCCGCGTTGCACTCGAGGTGCTCGAGCGTGACCATCCCGTCGTCGGTGGTCTCGTCGTTGCCGACCCCGAGGTGGCTCTGCAGCCGGGAGAAGACCTCGTCGCCGCCGAGCACCGCGCAGAGCGCCGTGGTGCAGACGCCGACGTGGTACTTCCCGACCGGCTTGCGCTTGTACATCGTGTAGAAGGTCGCGACCCCCGAGACGTCGGCGGTCGACAGCCCGAGCAGGTCGGCGCAGGCCTCGATCCCGGCCGGCGTCACCCGCCCCTCGACGCTCTGCACGAGGTGCAGCATCGGCAGCAGCGCAGACCGCGGCTGCGGGTAGCGCGCCGCGATCTGCAGCAGCTCCTCGCGCACGCCGTCGTCGATCAACGTCTCCGTCACCTCGTAGTCGAGGCTCGGCTCGTCGAAGTACGTCTTCATCTGGTGCTCGGGCGTGTGCTCCCCGTGCCGTCCGTCCGCGTCGGGACGCGGTTCCAGCAGCTCGCTCATCGGTCGACACCACCCATCACCGGGTCGAGCGACGCGACGGCGACGACCACGTCGGAGACCATCGCGCCCTCGCAGAGCGCGGGCATGGCCTGCAGGTTCGCGAAGCTCGGGTCACGGAAGTGCGCCCGGAACGGTCGCGTCCCGCCGTCGCTCACCACGTGCGCACCGAGCTCGCCGCGGGGCGACTCGACCGGCACGTACGCCTGCCCCGGCGGCACGCGGAAGCCCTCGGTGACGAGCTTGAAGTGGTGGATCAGCGCCTCCATGGACTGGCCCATGATGTGGCGGATGTGCTCGTTCGAGTTGCCCATGCCGTCGCTGCCGACGGCGAGCTGGGCGGGCCAGGCGATCTTGGGGTCGGCGATCATCACGGGCTGGCCCTCGGTGCGCTCGAGGCGCTCGACGCACTGCTCGACGATCTTGAGGCTCTCCCACATCTCGTTGACGCGGATGCGGAACCGCCCGTACGCGTCGGCGGTGTCCCAGGTCTGGACGTCGAAGTCGTACGTCTCGTAGCCGCAGTAGGGCTGCTTCTTGCGCAGGTCCCAGTCGTAGCCGGTGGCGCGCAGCGGCGGGCCGGTGACGCCGAGGGCCAGGCAGCCCGCGAGGTCGAGGTGCCCGACGCCGACGAGGCGGCCCTTGAAGATCGGGTTCTCGTTGCAGAAGGCGGCGTACTCGGGCAGGTGCTTGCGCATCCAGGCGACGAGGCCGCGGACCTTGTCGAGCCCGCCGACAGGCAGGTCCTGCGCGACGCCGCCCGGGCGGATGTACGCGTGGTTCATGCGCAGGCCGGTGATGGCCTCGAAGACGTCGAGGACCATCTCGCGCTCGCGGAAGCCGATGGTCATCACCGTCAGCGCGCCGATCTCCATGCCGCCGGTGGCGAGGCACACCAGGTGGGAGGAGATGCGGTTGAGCTCGAGCATCATCACGCGGATGACGCTGGCGCGCTCGGGGACCTGCTCCTCGATGTCGAGCAGCCGCTCCACGCCGAGGCAGTAGCTGGTCTCCTGGCTGAACGGGGACAGGTAGTCCATCCGCGTGCAGAAGGTGACGCCCTGGGTCCAGGAGCGGAACTCCATGTTCTTCTCGATGCCGGTGTGCAGGTAGCCGATGCCGCAGCGGGCCTCGGTGACCGACTCACCCTCCATCTCGAGGATCAGGCGTAGCACGCCGTGCGTCGACGGGTGCTGCGGACCCATGTTGACGACGATCCGCTCGTCGCCGCGCTCGGCCTGGTCGTCCGCGATCGTGTCCCAGTCCTGGCCCGTGACCGTGTAGACGTGGCCCTCGGCCGTGCCGGGCTCGCCGGCCGGTCCGGTGGCGAAGGGGTCTTCGCGGACGCCGTCGGGGTCGGCTGCCGGGTCGAACTGGGCCTTGCCCTCGGCGAAGGGTCCCGTGGTCGTGGTGCTCATGTGTAGCTCCTGCGCTGGTCCGGCGGCGGGACGGTCGCACCGTGGTACTCCACGTCGATGCCGCCGAGCGGGTAGTCCTTGCGCTGCGGGTGCCCCGGCCAGTCGTCGGGCATCAGGATGCGCGTCAGAGCGGGATGGCCGTCGAAGACGATCCCGAACATGTCGTACGTCTCCCGCTCGTGCCAGTCCGCGGCCGGGTAGGTCGCGACGATCGAGGGGATGTGCGGATCGCCGTCCGGGGCGCTGACCTCGAGGCGGATCCGGCGGTTGTAGGTCATCGACTGCAGGTGGTAGACCGCGTGCAGCTCACGGCCGGAGTCTGCCGGGTAGTGCACGCCGGACACGCTGCTGCAGAGCTCGAAGCGCAGGTGCGGGTCGTCGCGCAGGTGGCGCGCCAGCGTCGCCAGCTGGCCGCGGACGACGTGGAAGGTGATCTCGCCGCGGTGGACGACGACCTTCTCGATGACGTCCGACGTGCTCTTGGCCACGCCGCCGTTCGGGGGTCCAAGGGGGTCGTCCCCCTTGCTCGTGAAGTGGGCACCCATGCGCTCGTACGCCTCGTCCCACCAGCCGCCGAAGGGCTGCTGGGTCCCGCCCGGGAAGTCGATCGCCCGCGACAACCCGCCGTAGCCGGAGGTGTCGCCGGTGCCCTTGACCCCGAACATGCCGTGCTGGACCCGCAGGACCTCCGTCTCCGGCTCCACGGCGACGACGGCCTGCTCGGTCTCGGCCACGTCCTCGGCGGCGTCCGTCGAGGCGGTGCTGACCGCTGCCCCGGCGCCGGTCTGCGACCCCGCCGCGGTGCCGGCGTCGGGCTTCGACTCGCCCTCGGGGACGGCGCCCTTGACGGGGGCGTTCGCGTCGGACTCGCCGGTGACGCGCTCGGCCTGCGCGGCGTCGGACGCGGCCTTCGCGTTGTCCGCGTTCTGCCCCTCGCTCACCGGAGCAGGCCCTGGCGCTCGATGCTGGCCGGCCGCTCGAGCGCCAGCTGCTCGGCCTCCTGCGCGGCGAGCGTGGCGTGGTAGCCGATCGGGGTGTTGCGGACCTTGTCGCGCAGCTTGAACATCGCGTCGATCAGCATCTCCGGCCGCGGCGGGCAGCCGGGCAGGTACATGTCGACGGGCACGACGTGGTCGACGCCCTGGACGATCGCGTAGTTGTTGAACATCCCGCCCGTGCTGGCGCACACGCCCATCGCCAGGACCCACTTGGGGTTGGGCATCTGGTCGTAGATCTGGCGCAGGACCGGCGCCATCTTCTGGCTCACCCGGCCGGCGACGATCATCAGGTCGGCCTGGCGCGGCGACGCGCGGAAGACCTCCTGGCCCCAGCGGCCCGAGTCGTAGCGGGGTGCGCCGTACGTCATCATCTCGATCGCGCAGCAGGCCAGGCCGAACGTCGCCGGCCAGAACGAGGCGCTCCGCATGTAGCCGAAGATGTTCTCGACGCTGGTCAGCAGGACCCCGGTCGGCAGCTGCTCTTCGACACCCATGGCTACTTCTCTCCTGATACGGCGGACGCGGTGATCGTTCTGCGGTGCGCGCTCAATCCCATTCGAGGCCTCCGCGGCGGAGCACGTAGAAGTACGCGACGAAGACGGTGACGATGAAGAGCACCATCTCGACCAGCGCGAAGGTCCCCATGAGGTCGAAGCTCACGGCCCACGGGTAGAGGAAGACGATCTCGATGTCGAAGACGATGAAGAGCATCGCGGTGATGTAGTACTTCACCGGGAAGCGGCCGCCGCCGACGGGCTGGGGCGTCGGCTCGATGCCGCACTCGTACGAGTCGTACTTGGCCCGGTTGTAGCGCCCGGGGCCGACCAGGAGGCTCGTGACGACCGTCAAACCCACGAAGCCGGTGGCGATGATCAGCAGGATGACGATGCCCAGGTAGCCGCTCATCGGGTCGCCCCGGGGCTCGGGCACGGCGCAGCCACGCCAATGAGGGCGGTCAGAACGATCACGTTCTCCTCCTGCGCTGGAGTCTCCTGCGGGCGCTCGTGAATTCCTTCACGAAGTCCCGCGGCTCACTGTACGACGCTCGGCGCGAGGAGCGAACAGCGCCACGACTAGGCCAAACGCGATGAATTACGCAACGTCGGCGCTGCGGAAAGTTCTGCGGGCCCGGGGCGCAGGTGGGAGCGGCTGGCAGAATCGGGGCGTGGGCCGACCGTGAGCAACCATCCCGACCACGCCGACGTGCTCGTCGTCGGCGCCGGCCCGGCCGGGTCCGCCGCCGCAGCCTGGGCGGCGCGCCACGGTCTCGACGTGCTGCTGGCCGACGCGGCCGCGTTCCCCCGCGACAAGGCGTGCGGCGACGGCCTGACCCCGCGGGCCATGGCCGAGCTGGAGCGCCTCGGCCTGGCGGCCTGGGCGAGCGGACGGGTGACGAACCGGGGCCTGCGGGCCCACGGCTTCGGTCAGGTCCTCGAGCTGCCCTGGCCCGGCGGCCACCTGCCCGACCACGGCTCGGCCGTGCCGCGGACCGAGCTCGACGACCGCATCCGCCTCGTCGCCGACGCGTCCGGCGCCCGGATGCTCCTCGGGGCCCGCGCCGTGGACGTCGTCCGGCACGGCGAGCAGGTGACGGCGGTGCTCTTCGACACCGCGGAGGGCCGGGTCGAGGTCACCTGCCGCTGGCTGGTCGTCGCCGACGGCGTGCGCTCGCCGCTCGGGCGGATGCTGGGCCGGACCTGGCACCGCGAGACCGCGTACGGGGTCGCGGCCCGCGGCTACGCCGAGACCGGGCGCGACGACGACTGGATCTCCAGCCACCTCGAGCTCCGCGGCGAGCGGGGCGAACTGCTGTCCGGCTACGGCTGGATCTTTCCGCTCGGCGGCGGGCGCGTGAACGTCGGCGTGGGCACGCTCGCCACGGCGAAGCGGCCGGCCAACGTCTCGCTCAAGCCGCTCATGCGCTACTACGCCGACGGCCAGACGGAGCGGTTCGCGCTGACGAGCGAGGTCCGCGACCCCTCGTCGGCCCTGCTGCCGATGGGTGGTGCGGTGAGCGGCGTGTCCGGGCCGAACTGGCTCCTCATCGGCGACGCCGCCGCCTGCGTCAACCCGCTCAACGGCGAGGGCATCGACTACGGGCTCGAGACCGGCCGCTTCGCCGCCGACCTGATCGCGAGCGGCGACGAGGCGACGCAGGCCTGGCCCGCGCTGCTGCGCGAGCACTACGGCACGTCGTTCAGCATCGCCCGCCGGCTGGCCGGCCTCATCACCGTCCCCGGGCTCCTGGGCCGCCTCGGCCCGATCGGGATGCGTTCGCGGACACTGATGACGGTCGCGCTCCGCGTCATGGGCAACCTCGTGACCGAGGAGGACCGCGACGTCGTCGCCCGGGCCTGGCGCCTCGCCGGCCGGGCCAGCGTCGCCGTCGAGGGACGCCCGCCCTTCTCCTGAGCGGTCGCGCTCCCGCACCCCTCAACCTCCCGCAGCGCTTGCTCCGGCCCGACTACTCGTGCGAGAGTAGTCGCGTGTCCTCCATCCGGCTCTACATCCTCGACGCGCTCGCGCGCCGGGGTGACATGCACGGCCACCAGCTGCGGCTGCTGGCCGAGGAGGAGCACGTCCACCTCTGGACGGACATCTCGGTCGGCGCCCTCTACGGGGCGCTGAAGCGGCTCACCACCGAGGGGCTGCTCGCCGAGGTCCGCGTCGAGCGCGAGGGCAGCTATCCCGAGCGGCAGGTCTACGGCATCACCGACGCCGGTCGGACCGCGCTCGCCGAGCTGCACCGGGAGGGGCTCCATCAGGTCTCGTTCCGCCCCGACCCCTTCGACCTCGCGCTCAGCCGTCCGGACCCCGACCGGCTCGACGACCTGCCGTCCGCCCTCGAATCCCGGCTGGCCACCCTGCGGGCGCTGCTCGAGGCGACCGAGCGCCAGAACGTGCGGGCCCGCCCGTACCTCTCGCTCGGCGAGACCCACGCCCTGCTGCACCGCGAGCACCGGCTCCGCGCCGAGATCGCCTGGCACACCGACCTCGTCGCCGCCGTCGGCGACGTCATCGCGGACGAGAGGGTCCGGACGCTGACGCCCGACCCGCTCCCCACCGCTGCACCCGAAGACCCGAAGGACACCACCGATGACTGATCAGACCGCGACCCCGGTCGCCGCTCCGCCCGCGCACGGCGGGCCACCCTCCGTCGAGGTCCCCCGCCGCGCCTGGCAGGCGCTGGTCGTGCTGCTCGCGGGCATGTTCATCGCGCTGCTCGACACGACCATCGTCAACGTCGCGCTCCCGACCATCGAGACCAGCCTCGACGCCTCGGAGTCGACGCTGTCGTGGATCATCTCCGGCTACGCGCTCGCCTTCGGCCTCGCCCTCATCCCCGCCGGTCGGGTCGGGGACCGGATCGGCCACAAGTGGGTCTTCTTCACCGGCATCGCCCTGTTCACCCTGGCCAGCGCCGCCTGCGGGCTCGCCCAGTCCGACACGCAGCTCGTCGTGTTCCGCGTGGTCCAGGGCCTGGCCGGCGGCATCTTCGTGCCCGCCGTGACCGCGTTCATCCAGCTCCTCTTCCCCGGTCGGTCGCGGGGTCAGGCCTTCGCCATCATGGGTGCCGTCATCGGCGTCTCGTCCGCGCTCGGCCCGATCGTCGGCGGCCTGATCATCCAGGCCTTCGGCGAGACGAGCGGCTGGCGGCTGGTCTTCGGGGTCAACCTGCCGATCGGCGTGGCCACCCTCGTGGCCGCGGCGCTGCTGCTGCCGGCCAAGCACCCGGCCGACCCGGCGGGCAAGGCCGGGATCGACTGGGTCGGCCTGCTGCTGCTCACCGCCGGCCTGGTCGCCCTGCTCGTCCCCCTGATCGAGGGCCAGGACAAGGGCTGGCCGACGTGGACGTACGTCACGCTCGCCGGCGGAGCCGTCCTGCTCGTGGTCTTCGCCCTCTGGGAGATCGCGTACACCCGCCGCGGCGCGAGCCCGCTGGTCCCGCCGCACCTGTTCAGCCACGCGTCCTTCACCGGCGGCGTGATCCTGGCGCTCGTCTACTTCGCCGCGTTCACCAGCATCTTCTTCACCCTGTCGATCCTGTGGCAGACCGGCCTCGGGCACAGCGCCCTCGAGTCGGGCGTCGTGTCCATCCCCTTCGCGATCGGCAGCATCATCGCCTCGTCGCAGAGCAACAAGCTGGCCGAGCGCCTCGGTCGTACGGTCCTCGTGATCGGGGCCGGCCTGCTGAGCGTCGGGCTGATCTGGCTGTGGCTCGTGCTGCGGTCCAGCAACCCGGCCGGGCTGACCCACTGGGACCTGCTGCCGCCGCTGCTCATCGCGGGCCTCGGCAACGGCGCCTTCATTGCCCCGAACGCGCAGTTCATCATCGCCACCGTCGACCGCGCCGAGGCCGGCGCGGCGAGCGGTGTGGTCTCCACCGTCCAGCGCGTCGGCAGCGCCGTCGGGATCGCGATCATCGGCAGCGTGCTCTTCGGCTCGCTGGTGATCACCGGCCCGGACACGGTCGCCTCGGGCTTCACCACCGCCGCGGGGAACGCGATGGCCGTGAGCGCCGCGTTCAGCGTGGTCGCCCTGCTGCTCGTCTTCGCGCTGCCGAAGCGCACCGGGGGGCACGGCCCGGCCGCGCCGAAGCGCGCCGCAGTGGCTCAGGACGTGGCGCAGCCCACCGCCTGACCCGGCCCGACCCGAGAACGGGGAGGTTCTGACCGCGACTACGCGGTCGGAACCTCCCCGATCCGGTTCAGGTCCGCGGGGGTGTCGACGTCGAGCAGGGCACGGGGGTCCAGGACGACCCGGGCGGGTGGCGGGTCCAGCGACGCGAGGAGGCGGCGTACGGAGGCACCCGCTCCGAGGCTCGGCCCGGCCGCCTCGAGGACGCGACGCGCTCCGGCGGCGGTCCCGGCGAGCTGGAGCGGGAAGACCTGCCCGTCGTCCCCGTGGGCGACCACGAGGTCCGTCCCGACGAGGGCGTCCAGCAGGACCGGTACGGCCGCGCCCGCCCCCGGGGCGTCGCCCGGGAGGGTGCTCACCGTGTCGGCCCCCGCGACCAGCGCCGCGGCGAGTCCGGCCACCAGCGCCGCCGCCGGCCCACCGCCGGGTGGGTCCTCGCGGATGGACGAGACCGGCCGCCGGACGACCCGTTCGGGCCCGACGACGATCACCGGGAGGCCCGCGGGGACCGAGGCGAGGGTCGCGTCGAGCAGCGTTACGCCGTCGAGGTCGGTGACGAGCTTGTCGCTGCCGAACCGCCGGGACTCACCACCGGCCAGGACGACCACCCAGGTCCCGGGCACGAATCAGGGCAGCGCGGGGGCGAGCCGAGCCAGGGCGGGCCGGACCAACGCGGAGATCATCGGCGCGAGCTTGGCCTGCGCCTCCGCCCACTCGGCCTCGGGGTCGGAGCCGGCCACGATGCCGCAGCCGGCGTAGAGCCGGATCCGGCGCCGGTCGGTCTCGTCGAGGATCCCGCAGCGCAGCGCGATGGCCCACTCCCCCGCGCCCGTGGCATCGGTCCAGCCCACCGGGCCGGCGTAGCGCTCGCGGTCGAGGTGCTCCAGCGCGGCGATGCGCCCGCGGGCGACGTCGGTGGGGGTCCCGCAGACGGCGGCGCTGGGGTGCAGCGCGGCCGCCAGCCCGAGCGCGGTGACGCCCGGGGCGACGGCGGCGGTCACGTCGCTGGCCAGGTGCAGGACGTTCGGCAGCTCGAGGACGTACGGGTGCTCGGGGACGTTCAGCGCCGAGCAGAAGGGCTCGAGCGCCGCGGCCACGGAGGCGACCGCGTACTCGTGCTCCTCGAGGTCCTTGCTCGACCGCGAGAGGGCGTCCGCCCGGGCCAGGTCGGTGCGCCCGTCACCGGTGCGCTGGATGGTGCCGGCCAGTACGCGCGACGTCGCCAGGCCCGCCTCGAGCCGGATCAGCATCTCCGGCGTCGAGCCGACCAGACCGTCGACGAGGTAGGTCCAGCACCGGGGGTAGGTCTCGCTGAGCTGCCCCACGAGCCAGCGGGCGTCCAGGTCGGCGTCGGCGACCGCGACGAGGTCACGCGCGAGCACGACCTTGTCGAGCAGACCGGCACCGATGTCGCCGACGGCGCGGGAGACCGCGGCGCGCCACTGCTCGGGCGTCAGCGTGCCACCCTCGAAGCGCACGCCTGAGGGCGGCGGGGGCACGGACCCGGCCACGGGCGCAGGACGGCGCTCGTCCTCCTCCAGACCGATCTGGGTGAGCCAGGCCCGGCCGGCCCGGCGGCCGAGGACCGTGCGCGGCACGACCATGCCCGAGGGGACGGCCGTGTTGTCGGGGTCGAAGACGAAGCTGCCGAAGGCGACGAGACCGCTGCCCGGGATCGTCACGTCGAGGTCGGACTCGACGTCGCTCTGGGCGACGAGCGCGGTCCACCACTCCTCGGCGTCCTGCGGCCCGGCCGCCTTGTGGCGCACGACCTCGCCCCAGGCGACCATGCCGTCGCCGCCGCGCAGCCAGGCGACCGCGTCGGTCTCGGGCAGCATCGCGACGAGCGGTCCGGGGTCGGGCACCGTGACCGTCCGCACCCGCAGCCGCGGGGGGACCAGGGTCGCCCCGTCCAGGGGTGGACTGCTCACACCACAAATGTAGGTGGCTCCTAGGGTGGACCGTCGTGACGAGAACCCCGCTCCTGCGTGACTTCCGACGCACCCCCGGGTCGGGCCGGTGACCCTCGTCTCCACGGCCGACCTGCTGGCCGACGCGTACGCCCGCGGGACCGGTCTCGCGGCCCTCAACGTCATCACCCTCGAGCAGGCCGAGGGGACGGTGCTGGGGGCGGAGCAGGCCGGTCTGCCGGTCGTGCTGCAGGTCAGCCAGAACGCGGCCAAGTTCCACCTGGACGACCCGGCTCCGCTCGCCGCCGCGCTGCTCGTCCTCGCGAGGACCAGCCAGGTCGACGTGTCGCTGCACCTCGACCACGTGACCCGCGTCGACCTGCTGCACCGCACGGCCGAGTGCGGCTTCAGCTCGGTGATGTTCGACGCCGGGCCGCTGCCGTACGAGGAGAACGTCGCGGCCACCCGTGACGCCACGACGTGGGCGCACGAGCACGGCCTGCTGATCGAGGCCGAGCTGGGCTACGTGGGCGGCAAGGCCAGTCAGGTGGAGAGCGCCCACGGCACTGGCGTCCGCACCGACCCCGACCAGGCCGCCGAGTACGTCGGCGCCACCGGCGTGGACGCGCTCGCGGTCGCCGTCGGCAGCCGCCACGCGATGACCACCGCCGACGCCGAGCTCGACCTCGACCTGGTCGCCCGGCTGCGCGCCGCCGTCGACGTCCCGCTGGTGCTGCACGGGTCCTCCGGCGTCCCGCAGCCGACGATCGCCGCCGCGGTGGTCGCCGGGATGACCAAGGTCAACATCGGGACGATCACCACCGTCGCCTTCACGCAGGCGATCCGCCAGCACCTGGCCGACGTGCCGAAGGTGACCGACCCGCGGCAGTACCTGACCCCGGCCCGCAAGGCCGTCAGCGCCGTCGTCGCCGAGCTGGTGTCGACCGTCGCCCTCGCGGGCACCCGCTCCTCCTGATCCACGACCCCACCAGAAGAGAAGAGGCTCGTCCCGTGCGCGGTGTCTACCTGCCCGGCCACTCCGACGTCGACATCAAGCAGGTCCCCGACCCCGTCCCCGGACCCGGTCAGGTGCTGCTGGCCATGAAGGCGTCGACCATCTGCGGCTCCGACATCCGCGCCATCTACCGCGAGCACCTCCAGGGCGACCCGGCCGAGATGTACCAGGACGTCGTGGCCGGGCACGAGCCCGCCGGCGAGGTCGTCGCGGTCGGCCCCGACCCGGTCCGGCTGAAGGTCGGCGACCGGGTCTGCGTCTACCACATCAGCGGCTGCGGCCAGTGCGACGACTGCGTGCGCGGCTACCAGATCAGCTGCTCCTCCCCGAAGCGCGCCGCGTACGGGTGGCAGCGCGACGGCGGCCACGCCGACCTGATCCTCACCGAGGAGCGCGACTGCGTCGTGCTGCCCGACTTCGTGACGTTCCTCGACGGCGCCTGCGTCGCCTGCGGCTTCGGCACCGCGTACGAGGGCCTGATCCGCGCCAACGTGAGCGGCCGGGACAGCCTCGCCGTCGTCGGTCTCGGGCCCGTCGGTCTCGCGGCCGGCCTGCTCGGCGGCAAGCTCGGCGCCACCCCGCGCATCGGCATCGACCCCAGCCCCGAGCGACGCGAGCTCGCCCTCGAGCTCGGCGCGGTCGACGCCGCGTACGCCCCCGACCGGGCCGCCGACGCGCTGGACGTCCTCGGGGCCGGCGCGCACGTCGCCATCGACTGCTCCGGCAGCGGTCCCGGCCGGGCCACCGCGATCAGCCTCCTTCGCGCCCGGGGCCGCATGGTCCTGGTCGGCGAGGGCAACGGCCTCACCGTCGACGAGGTCAGCCCGACCCTCATCCACCCCTCGATCACGATCATCGGCTCGTGGGTCACCAGCCTCGAGCACATGCGCGAGCTGGTCGAGCGCCTGCCGGTGTGGAACCTCCACCCCGAGGTCATCGTCACCGACCGCTTCGGGATCGACGACGCGGACGCCGCGTACAAGCTGGCGGCGCAGGGACGGGCCGGCAAGGTCGCGCTCGTCCCCTGAGCCTGGTCCGACCCAGAACGGGTCGACCTGTGCACCGACATCGGTGCACAGGTCGAGCCGTTGCTGCGTGAGGGACTAGCGCTTGCGCTGCTTGGCCGTCGTGGCCTGGGCCTCGCGCTCGCGCTTCTGCAGGTCGAGCTGCCGCTGGGCGTCCTGCTGCCGGGCGCGCATCGAGTCGGCGTCGAAGGAGTTGAAGAGCACCACCGCCGTGATCGCCTCGATGGCGAGCGACCAGAGCGGGGAGAAGCCGAGCAGCATCGGCGCGGTCGCCAGCAGGCAGACGTCGAAGCCGCGGAACAGGTTGGTGACCAGCCCCGGGGGCAGCGCCCCCGCCTGGGTGGAGACCATCGGCTTGCTGAAGTCGACGCCCTTGGCCTGGGTCCAGCGGATGGCGGCCAGCAGACCGGCGCCCGCGGTGGCCACGGCCATCAGCGACGCGGTGCCCAGCGGGCGCTCGGCGCCGCCGGTGGCCACGCCGGCGAAGGCGGGGGCGACGAGCACGGCCCAGACCGCCGCCAGGATGGCGGGGGCGGTGACCATGGACATCTTGATCTGCGCCATCGAGAAGGGCAGGCACCGCGCGAGGCCGCCCGAGCGCGTGAGGACGCGCAGCCCGTTCAGCATCGGCACGATCGCCCCGAAGAGGGCCAACGCACCGAACACCGGGGTGACGGCGCTGAGGCCGAGGGCCTCCGAGGCGTACGGCACGACGAGCGTCCCGGCCCAGCCGATCAGGGGCTGCGGGAAACGTCGCAGCCGCTGCCACTCGCGCCAGGTCAGGGCCTGCAGCCCCTCGCCGCGACCCCGCTTCGGCGTCACGTGGCCGATCTCCATGGTCCGGCGCTGCACGACGATGTCGCGGGCCAGGCCGATGTCGAGGGCGAAGAACGCGCCCGAGATGCCCCGGACCAGCGAACCGCCGCTGACCAGCCGCGTACGACGGATCGACGCGAGCCGCGAGACGGCCAGCCCGCCGGCGACGAGCAGGACGACGAGCGCGAGCGCGGCGACGGCGCCGCCGATCTCGGTGCCCAGGCTGGTGGTGAGGGAGAAGGTCAGCCGGTCGGCAGCCACCCCGACCACTCCGAGGAGGGCGACCACGGCCAGGACGCCGAACACGAACGAGGCGGCCCGGCTGAGCTTGTGACGTTCGCGCCCCTGCTGCGCGGCCGCGGCGGCGACCGCGGCGGAGGCGGCGACGCCGGTGGCGACGGCCCAGACGGCCGCCTCGACCGCGGGCGACCCGGTCAGCAGGGACACGAGCCCGCCGATCAGCGCGCCGCCGACGAAGGACCCGACCAGCGCGGCCACGAGCCGGGACCGCAGCAGGCGGGAGCGCGAGATCGGGGCGTCGAGCAGCCAGAACCCCTCGGCCGCCGAGGCGAGCACGGGCCCGAACAGCCGGGCGACGGCCAGCGCGGTCGCGACCGCGGCGAGCACCGCGGCCCAGGGCAGCAGCGCCCGCGCGGAGAGGCAGGAGGCGCTGTCGCAGCCGGCCACGACGCGCTGCGCCTTGAGGATGACGTTGACCGTCATCGCGCCGATCATCAGCGCGGCGATGACGGCGACGTACGCGTCGCTGAGCGCCTGCCCCAGGTTGCGGGTGGCGCGGCCGCGGCGCCAGTCCTTCATCAGCCCGCGCAGCTCGCGGGTCGACGCCGTCGGCAGGACGGGGGGCTCGGGCAGGTCGGGCCCGTCGTTCTCGTCGAGCTCGGTGGAGCTCATCCGCGCGGGGCCCCGAGCGTGACCGTGCGGGTCGCGACGCTCTCGACCAGGGTGGGCTCGTGGCTGGCGAAGACGATCGCCAGGCCCTGCTGCCGCTCGGCCTGGAGCCGGCGCGAGAGCCAGCCGACACCTTCGACGTCGAGGCGCTGCTCGGGCTCGTCGAGGATCAGCAGCCGGCGGGGACGGACGAAGGCGGTCGCGAGCGCGAGGCGCCGGCGCTGGCCGGAGGACAGGGTCCCGGGGAGCTGGCCCGACTGGGGGACCAGCTGCACCTCCTCGAGCACCTCGTCGACCTGGGCGTCCGGGTCGGTGATCCCGTGGGCCCGGGCCAGCAGGTCGAGGTGCTCGACCACCGACAGGTCGGGGAAGAAGTCGAGGTCGTCGATGACCGTCGCGACGTCGCGGCGGACCTGGGGGTCCGTCTCGGACATCGGGTTGCCGCAGACCTCGATGGTGCCCTCGTCGGGCCGGTCGGCCCCGACCAGGCAGCGCAGCAGCGTCGACTTGCCCGCACCGTTGCGCCCGGTCAGCGCGATCGCCTCCCCGGCCCGGACCTCGAGGTTGAACTTGTCGAAGATCGTGTTGGGTCCGAAGGCACGGCGCAGGCCGGTCACCTTGAGCACGGTCGCGCGTTTGGCCACCGGAGAAGTGTGCCTCAGTGCAGCCAGACCAATCTTTGTCGACGCGGCCGCCGAACTGTTCCCGACGAGCCCGACCGACGGTCACCGGCCGTTCGAGCTCGGGGGAGGTCGTCAGGCATGTCAGCCGTGCTTTTCGCGCCCGCAACCCACGCGTTCCGCCTCCGGCCGGGGTACGGTCGCCGCGTGAATCTGTACGTCGCCGCTGACGGACCGGAGCCTTCCGGTCCTTCGGCGCGCGCTGCAGAGACCCCCGCGGTGCCGGACCGGGCACAGGAGGCGGCCGACCTCGCCGAGCTCGTGCACCGGGTGTCCCGCGGTGATGCAGAGGCCTTCGCCCGCCTCTACGACGCGACCTCGACCCGCACGTACGGCGTCATCTGGCGCGTGCTGCGCTCGGCCGACCACGCCGCCGAGGTGACGCAGGAGGTCTACACCGAGGTGTGGCGCCAGGCGACGCGCTTCGAGTCGACCAAGGGGTCGGTGACGGCCTGGATCACGACGATGGCCCATCGCCGTGCGGTGGACCGCGTACGTTCGGTGACGAGCGAGGTGGCCCGGGACGAGCACTACGCCAGGGCGGAGCCCGGCCGCGAGGTCGACCACGTCTGGGAAGGCGTGTCGGAGCGGCTCGACGCCGAGCGCGTCCGCAAGGGCCTCGAGGCGCTGACCCCGATCCAGCGGGAGGCGCTGACGCTCGCGTACTTCGGCGGTTACACCCAGAGCCAGGTCGCGGAACGGCTCAAGCTGCCCCTCGGGACGGTCAAGACCCGGATCCGTGACGGCCTCATCAGTCTGCGCAACGTGTTGGAGGTGGAGTCGTGAGCGAGATCCACGACGACGCCGCCGCGTACGCGCTCGACGCCCTCGACGCGACCGAGCGCGAGGCGTTCGAGGCCCACCGGTCCGGCTGCGCGGATTGCACCGCCGAGGTCGCCGAGCTCAGCGAGACCGCGTCGTTCCTCGTCCTGTCGTCGGCGGCCCCGCCGCTGCCGCCGTCGTTGCGCGCCTCCGTCCTCGCCGGCATCGCCGACGTCGAGCAGCTGCCGCCGCTCCCGGGCCGCCCCCGGCGCGCCCTCGCCTCGGTCGATCCCGTCGAGGTCGACGACCCGCCCGTGGTCGCGGACACCGCCGCGAGCCCGCTCGTCGACGAGCTCGCCCTGCGTCGGGTGAGCCGTCGGGCCCGCGTCCTCTCGGTCCTCGTGGCGGCGGTCACGGTCGTCGCCCTCGCGCTGGGCGGGGTGGCCATCTCGCTCGTGCGCCAGGCGCAGCAGCCCCAGGTCGCCGAGCCCCAGGTCACGCAGACGCCGCAGCCCCCGCAGGTCGACCCGGCGCTCCTCGCCGCGCCGGACGCGCGGATCCGTCGGACCAAGCTGATCGACGGCACCGAGGTGTCCTTCGTGGTGTCCAAGGAGCAGAACCGCGCGGCGTTCGTCAGCGCCGACCTCCCGTCGCCCGGCGCCGGGAACGAGTACCACCTGTGGACGCTGAAGGGCGACACCGTCGTCCGGCCCGACGCCACGCTGCCGGGCGGGACCAACCAGGTCCAGCTCTTCACCGGCCCGGTCTCCGACTCGACCGCGCTCGCCATCAACATCGAGCCCACCGGCACGGCGCCGCAGGCACCCACGACGGAGGTGCTCGGCGCCGTCACGATCTGACGCCTGCTCCCTCCTCCGACCGCCCGGGCACGACTCGCCCCGTTCTGTCGGAGCCCCGTGCCAGAGTTCCTCCCATGGTCGACGACGCAGGCGCTACCCCGGCTCGGGCCGGTGCCCGGGCCACCCTGGCCAAACGGCGTACGGACGTCTCCTCGATGTTCGACGACGTGGCCGCGCGCTACGACCTGGCCAACGACGTGCTGTCCCTCGGGCAGGACCGGGCGTGGCGTCGTGCGGTCCTCGAGGCGGTCGACGCCCGGCCCGGCGAACGGGTGCTGGATCTGGCGGCCGGCACCGGGACGTCGAGCGAGCCGTTCGCCCTCGCCGGCGCCACCGTGGTCCCGACCGACCTCTCGCTCGGCATGCTCCGCGTGGGCAAGCAGCGCCGACCCGCCCTGTCGTTCGTGGCCGCCGACGCGCTGCAGCTGCCGTACGGCGACGGCGTCTTCGACGCGGTGACCATCTCCTTCGGGCTGCGCAACGTCGAGGACACCCAGGCGGCGCTGACCGAGATGCGGCGGGTGACCCGACCGGGCGGCCGGCTCGTGGTCTGCGAGTTCTCCGCCCCGACGTGGGCCCCGTTCCGCCGGGTCTACACCGAGTACCTGATGGCGGCCCTGCCCCGGATCGCCTCCGTCGTGTCGTCCAACCCGGCGGCGTACCACTACCTGGCGGAGTCGATCCGCGCGTGGCCCGACCAGGCCGGGCTCGCCGGACGGATCACGACCGCCGGCTGGCGAGACGTCGCCTGGCGCAACCTCTCGGGCGGGATCGTCGCCCTGCACCGGGCGGTGCGATGACCACCTGCGCCCCGCTGCCGCTCGCCCCGGACCGGACGGACGGCGCGTCGGCCCCGACCACCCCGCCCGCCCCGAGCCGGGCCCTCGTCCTCGACGCCTGGGCGGCGCGCAGCTGCCCGGTCAAGACCCAGCACCGCTTCGACCCGCACGTCCCCGCGCGCGTGGTGGTGCCCGCCGCGCCCGACGACCCGCTCGCCCTCCGCGCCGAGGCCGCCCGGCGGCACGAGGCCGTGGTGCTGGAGCGGCTCATCGCCCGGTGCACGGGCCGGGTCGTCGACCTGAGGCTGCTCGCGGCGGACGGGCCCGAGGTCCAGGCGGCCGCCACCCGGTCGGCGCTCGCCGACGGCGTGGACGTGGTGGTGGGGGGCGTCCTGCCGCTCGACCTCGCCGGGCACCGCAGCGGCGCGCCCGACCTGCTCGTCCGGGGCGCCGACGGTCCCGACGGCCACCCGACCTACCACCCGGTCCTGGTCGTCTGGCACAAGGTGCTGACCGCCACCACCACCACCCCGGCCGAGGAGGGCGCCGAGGTCCCCGGGCTGCCCTGGACGTCCTTCGCGCGGCCCTCGCCGGTCGAGCTCCGGCGCCGGCCCGGTCTGGCCCTGCGGCTCCGCTCCGAGGAACGCGACCTGCGCCAGCTGGCGCACCACCACCGGCTCCTGCAGGCGGCGGGCTTCGGCGCCGCGACCGCGTGGGGCGGGCTCGTCGGCACGGACCCCCCGACCGGCAGGGACGACACGGACCCGACGGTGTCGTGGTGCGACCTCGAGGAGCCGTTGCTGCGGACCTACGACCCGGACGTCGCCGGCGGCTACCGCCTGGAGAGCGCGCTCGAGCGCTACGACGCCGCCTTCGCCCGGCGGCTGGCGGTCGCCGAGGCCGCACGCCGCGGCGAGCCGCTCCTCGAGCCGGTCGTCGTCCGCGAGTGCCCGACCTGCGCCTGGTGGCCGACGTGCCGCGCGCGCCTCGACGACGACGACGTCAGCCTGCGCATCGACCGCGGCGCCCTCGACCGGACCGAGGTCGAGGCGCTCCGCGACCTCGGCACGGGGACCGTCACCACGCTCGCCGGTGCCGACCTCGACGCCCTGCTCCCGGCGTACCTGGAGCGCGTCCCCCGCCGCAGCCACGCCGAGTCCCGTGTGCGGACCGCCGCCCGGCGCGCGCGGCTGCTCGTGGGCGGGGTGCCCTTCGTCCGTGAGACGTCGGGGCCGATCGACGTGCGCGGGGCCGGCGTCGAGGTCGACCTCGACATCGAGAGCTCGGCCGAGGGCCGCGTCTACCTGTGGGGGTTCTGGGTCGAGCGGCCAGGACACGCCGGTGCGGCCCCGGCGGCGGAGGGCGAGTACGTGGCGTTCGCCGCGTTCCGCGACCTGGACGAGCAGGCGGAGACCGCCCTGGCCGTGGAGGCGTTCACCTGGCTGCTGGCGCTGGTCGAGGCCGAGGGCCCGGACGGCGTGGCGGTCTACCACTACAGCGGGTACGAGCCGACCCAGATCGACGCCCTCGCGCGACGTTCCGGCGATCCCGTCCTCGCCTGGGCCTCGGCGTACGCGCGGGAGGGCTTCGTCGACCTGCTCGACGTCGTCAAGGAGCACTGGTTCGGCGTGAGCGGGCTGGGTCTCAAGCTCGTCGCGGCGCACGCCGGGTTCGCCTGGCGCGACGACGACCCGGGCGGCCTCAACTCGCAGCGCTGGTTCGCCGACGCCGTGCACGGTCCGGACCCCGAGATCCGGGCCGTGGCGGAGGCGCGGGTGCTCGCGTACAACGAGGACGACGTCCTCGCCACGCGGCACGTCCGGGCCTGGCTGCGCGACCAGACCTAGCCGCCTCTGCGCTCGTCGGGAGGGATGCCTAGCCCGTCCAGGGCGGCGCGACGCCCCACCCCCACCGCGGGACGGGGGCGTGCTCGGCGACGGCGGCCCCCGGCTGCGAGTTCGCCATGGCCAGGCGGGTGCCCCACTCGACGTAGGCGAGCAGGGCCGAGCGGAACTCCGGGTCCGACGGCAGGTCGGCGTCGTCCGCCGCCAGGCTCATCAGCGACACGAAGCGGTGGCGCTGCTCCGGGGTGATGCCGAGCCCGCGGTGGTGGGCGAGCATCGCCTCGTAGCCGCCGCGCTCGCCCGTGTACGTATCCGGACCGCCGAAGACCTCGACCCACCAGTCGGTCACGTGCTCCCGGTGCTCGGCGGTGACGCCGCCCGGGAAGAAGGGGGCGAGCAGCTCGTCGGCCTCCACCCGGTCGTAGAACGCCTCGATCAGGGCGCGGAGAGCGGGCGGGCCGCCGGCCCACTGGACCAGCGTCGGCTCAGCCATACCAGCATGATTACACCGTTACAACCGACGCGCCAGGTCTTCGTCCGGCAGGAACGGGCTCGCGCGCTAGCCGACGAGACCGCGGAGCGCCTCGTCGAGCTCCCGCCCGCGCGAACGGTCGAGCCGGACCTCGACCAGCTCGATCCCGGCGGGCGGCACCGCCAACGCGTGGCGTAGGTCCTCGGCCGTGGTGACCAGGCGGTACGGCAGTCCCGCGGCCTGCGCCAGCCCCTCGAGCCGGACGCCCTGCGGCGTCGCGAACACGCGCTCGAAGGACCGCGCGTGGGCCGGGGCGCCCTGCTCGAGGGTGGTGAAGATGCTGCCGCCGTCGTCGTTCACCACGACGAGGCGGACGTCCGGCCGGGGCTCGAGCGGACCGACCACGAGACCCGAGGCGTCGTGCAGCAGGGTCAGGTCGCCGAGCAGCGCGGTGACCGGGGACCCCGAGCCCCAGGCGATCCCGACGGCCGTGGACACGAGGCCGTCGATGCCCGCGAGGCCCCGGTTGGCGTAGACCGGGGGGCCTTCGGGCCCGACCGGCGCGAGGTCGAGGTCGCGAACCGGGTTGGACGAGCCGACCAGCAGCGCGTCGGACTCCCCGAGCGACGCCAGCACGACCTGCGCGACCTCGGGACCGGTGAGGCCCGGCCACCCGGCCAGCAGCGCGTCCAGGCGGGCGCGGGTCGACTCCTCGGCCGTCCGCCAGCGGGCGAACCAGTCCCGCTCGACGGCGCCCGGGACCGGCAGGGCGACGTCGTCGGTCACGGTCGTCGCGGAACGCCCCGGGTCGGGCCAGTCCGCGTACGGGGTCACGACGACGAGCTCCACGTCGGTCCGCGCGAGCAGCCAGCTCACCGGGCGCGACAGGGTGGGGTGGCCGACGACGACGACGCGCTCGACGTCGGCGGCCAGGCCCGTGAGCAGGAGGCGGTAGGTGCTGAACGCGGCCGGCCCGGACCGGGCGTTGCTCGACGCCTCGCCCAGCAGCGGCACCGAGGCCTCGGCCGCGCGGGCCGCCCAGGTCCGGCCGAGCACGGGCGGCGCGTCGCCGACGACGACGACCGTGCGCAGCCCGGGGTCCAGCGTGAGCGGCGCCGACGGGCCCGCCGGGCGCACGTCGGTCAGCACGACCTCCGGCAGCGGGCCCTCGAGGGCGTCCGGGTCGGGCACGAGCGGGTCGTCCAGCTCGACGTCGAGGTGCACGGGCCCGGGCAGCCGGCTCCGTACGCCGGTGGCGGCGGCGAGCAGACGGCCGACCTCGTACGCGGCGCTCCCCGCCTCCGCGACCGTCGCGCTCCCGCGGACGTGGCTCGTGAACAGCCCCTGCTGGTGGGTCGTCTGGTTGGCGCCGGTCCAACGCAGCGCGGCCGGCCGGTCGGCGCTGACGACGACGAGCGGGACGTGGCTGTGCCAGGCCTCGAGGACGGCGGGGTGGAGGTTGGCCACGGCGGTGCCCGAGGTGGTGACGACCGCGACCGGGCGGCCCGAGGCCTTCGCCAGGCCGAGCGCGAGGAACCCCGCCCCCCGCTCGTCGATGCGGACGTGCAGCCGCAGCGCACCGCGCCGGTCGGCCGCCCACAGCACCAGCGCGAGCGGAGCGCTGCGGGAGCCCGGCGCGAGGACGACCTCGCGCACGCCGCCGGCCAGGAGCGCGGCGACCAGGGTGCCGGCCAGCGCGCCCGCGTCAGGCACGGGCCGCCTCCGACGTCAGGGCCCGGGTCTGCGCCAGCCGGTCCCGCCAGGCGTGCGCGTCCTCGGGGGTCATCGCGGACGCGGCGAGCCGCTCCTCGTCGACGACGACCGGCCGGACCGGGAGCATCCCGCCGACCGGGCGCAACGGCTCGGTCACCACGTCGTCGGCCAGCAGCCCGATGGTGCCCAGGCCGCACGCGTACGGGAGGTCGGGCAGCGCGGCGGCCAGCGCCACCCCGGCCGCCAGGCCCACCGAGGTCTCCACGGCGCTCGACACGACCACGGGCAGCCCGATCCGTTCCGCGACCTCGAGGGCCGCCCGCACCCCGCCGAGCGGCGCGACTTTCAGCACCGCGACGTCGGCGGCGTCGAGCGCGACGACCCGGTAGGGGTCCTCGGCCCGGCGGATGGACTCGTCGGCGGCGACCAGGACGGGGCGGCCGGCGCGGGCGAGCCGGACCCGGAGCGCGGCCAGGTCCTCCACGGCCAGGCACGGCTGCTCGACGTACTCGAGGTCGAAGCGGTCGAGGGCTCGAACGGCACGTTCGGCTGCCTCGAGGTCCCAGGCGCCGTTGGCGTCGACCCGGAGGTGGCCGTCGGCACCGAGAGCGTCCCGCACCGCCTCGCAGCGGGCGAGGTCATCGGTCAGCGTCTGGCCGCGTTCGGCGACCTTGACCTTGGCCGTGGCGCAGCCGGAGGCGGCGACGATCGCGTACGCCTGCTCGGGCCCGACCGCCGGCACGGTGCAGTTGACCGGTACCTCGCTGCGGACCGCGTGGGGCCAGCCCTGTTCCGCCGCCTCGTCCGCGGCGCGCAGCCAGGGCACCAGCTCCGCGCCGGCGTAGTCCAGGAACGGGCTCCACTCGGCCCACCCCGCGGGCCCACGCCACAGCAGCCCCTGGCGCTGCGTCAGCCCGCGGAACCGCACCGGCATCGCCAGGCTGTACCCGCGCACCTCGCCGGATGCCGTCGGGTCGGTGGGCGCGCTCGTCACGACGTGGAGTCTCCCCCATCCCCCACGACCTAGGCTGGTTCGGTGAGCCCGGGCAGCACGACGACGCTGCTGCGCGCGGTCGAGGAGGCCGATCTCGCGGCCGCTGTGGGCGCCGCGCTCGACGGTGGCGCCCCCGTCGCGCCGCTGCCCCCCGAGCCCGTCGAACGGGCCCGTGCGCTCCAGGCGCTCCGGCTGGCCGAGCCCGCCGACGCCGACGCCGCGGTCGTCGTGCTGAGCTCCGGCTCCACGGCCGAGCCCAAGGCGGTCGTGCTGTCCGCCGCCGCGATCCGCGCGGGAGCGGAGGCGACCCACGCCCGGCTCGGCGGCCCCGGCCACTGGCTCCTGCCGCTGCCGGCCCACCACGTCGCCGGGCTGATGGTCCTGGCCCGCGCACACCTGGCCGGCTCGTCCGTCGTGCACCTGGAACGCGACCTGTCCGACCTGGTCGGCCGCGACCTGCCGAGCGGGCGCCGGTACCTGTCCGTCGTCCCGACCCAGCTCGTCCGCGCGCTGGAACGGCCCGCGCTCGTCGACGCCCTGGCTTCGCTGGACGCCGTCCTCGTCGGCGGCGGCGCTGTCGACCCCACGGTCCTGGAACGGGCCCGGGCCGCCGGCGTCCGGTGCGTCACCACGTACGGGATGAGCGAGACCTGCGGCGGGTGCGTCTACGACGGCGTCCCCCTCGACGGCGTCGACGTGCGGGTGGAGGGCGACGACCCCGACGGCGGACGGGTCTCGATCGCCGGACCGGTCCTGTTCTCCGGCTACCGCGGCCGGCCCGACCTGACGGCGGAGGCGCTCGTGGACGGTCGGCTCCGCACCGCCGACCGAGCCCGCTGGGATCGCTCCGACGTGACCGCACGCCTGCGGGTGCTCGGCCGGACCGACGACGTCGTGGTCAGCGGTGGTCACAACGTCGACCTCGCCGCCGTGGAGGCCCGGGCCCGCGCCTGGCCGGACCTGGGCACCGCCGAGCTCGCCGTCGTCGGCGTCCCGCACCCGCAGTGGGGCGTCGAGGTGGTCGCCGTCGTCGACACCGGTCTCGACACCGGTGCGACGTCGACCGGGCTCCGGAGCTGGGTGCGCGCCGAGCTGCCCTCGTACGCGGCCCCGCGCCGACTCGTCGTCCTCGACCGCCTGCCCCGCACAGGCAGCGGCAAGGTCGACCGCCGGCGGCTGCAGACCGACCTGATCGAGGAAGAGGACGCACGATGACCGCGCACGCAGACCAGACCCCCGCCGCCCGCGCCACCGCGGGGCAGTGGCTGGAGGGTGCGCGTCCCCGGACCCTGCCCGCCGCCGTGGCGCCGGTCGCCGCCGCCACGGGCCTCGCCGCGTTCGAGGGCGGGGCACGACCGGTCGCCGCCGTGCTCGCCCTCGTGGTCGCCCTCGCCCTGCAGGTCGGGGTCAACTTCGCCAACGACTACTCCGACGGCATCCGCGGCACCGACGCCGACCGCGTCGGCCCGCTCCGCCTGGTCGGTTCCGGGCTGGCACGACCCGCCGCCGTCCGCGCCGCGGCCTTCGCCTCCTTCGGCGTCGCCGCGGTCGCCGGCCTCGTGCTGGTCGTGCTCACCGGGCACTGGTGGCTCCTGGCCGTCGGTGCCGCGTCGGTGCTGGCCGCCTGGTACTACACCGGCGGCCGGCGCCCGTACGGCTACCGCGGACTCGGCGAGGCGTTCGTCTTCGTGTTCTTCGGGCTGGTGGCCGTGTGCGGGACGGGCTACGTCCAGACCGGGCGCATCAGCGTCGCCCTGGTCCTGACCGGTGTGTGGGTCGGCGCGCTGACGACCGCGATCCTCGTGGCCAACAACCTCCGCGACCTGCGCGGCGACGCCGCGACGGGCAAGCTCACCCTGGCCACCCGCCTGGGCGACCGGCGCACGCGCTCCTTCTACGTCGCCCTCGTGGCCGTGGGCGCCCTCGGGCTCGGCGGCGTCGCGGCGCTCACGACGCCCTGGGCCCTGGTCGGGCTGCTGCCGCTGCTGCTCCTGGTCCGGCCCTGCCGCGCGGTCCTGGCCGGGGCCGTGGGCCGCGACCTCATCGGCGTCCTCAAGGCGACCGGGAGCGCGGAGCTCCTGGCCGCCGTGCTCAGCGCGCTGGCCCTCGTCCTCGCCTGACCTCGACACCGGCCCGGAGCGGCTCTCCGTACGGCCTCAGCCCCACGCTGACACCGGTGTCGCGGGGATGCTGAGACGTTTCTGCGCTTCCTCAAGTTTTCCCGGGCAACCTCAGGAGAGTTGAAGCGTCAAGCCTTTCCGTTGAGGAAAGGCTGGGAGAAGACCGCACTTGTCTGAGCAGAGCCTGAAGGTTGAAGTCTCAATGTTGTGGATGTCAGCACAGGGCTGGCAGACCCCGAGGAGACACCCCCGATGAGCACCTTCTTCGAGCTTCCGCAGGACGCCGACACCGACGAGACCGACGAGGTCGTCGCCCCGGTGGCCCCGGTCGCCGCTCCGGAGACCGAGTCGGACGCATCCCTCTCGCGCTACCTGCACCAGCACCTCGCCGACATCGAGGCCCTGCCGACCTACCGCCCGCGCATCGGCGTCATCATCCCGGCCTACAACGAGGCCGAGTCGATCGAGGACGTGCTGCGCGGCCTGCTGGCCCAGACCCGGCTCCCCGACGAGATCCACCTGATCGTCAACAACACCAAGGACGAGACCTTCGCGCTGGCCGCCCCCTTCGCCGGCCTGCACAAGGGCCCGAAGGTCGCCAAGGGCCAGAAGCGCCAGCGCACCGAGGTCTTCGTGCACGACATCGGCCAGAACCCGGACAAGAAGGTCGGCGCCCTCAACTACGGCTTCGCCCTGATCCAGGACGCGGACTACCTGCTCGGCGTCGACGGCGACACGGTGCTCGCGCCGAACGCGGTCGAGAAGCTCGAGCAGGAGATCGTCTCCGACACCCGGATCGGCGGCATCTCGGCGATCTACTCGATCGACGACACCAACCTCAAGGGCCTCGTCGCCAAGCTGCTCATCGCCGGCCAGCGCACCCAGTTCGCGGCCTTCAACATGCAGAACATGCTCCGCGGCCGGAACATGGCCGTCCTCGGCGGGCAGTGCTCGATCTTCTCGATGAAGGCCCTCCGCGCGGTCATGGCCGAGAACCACCAGAAGACCCCCTGGGTCAACGACTCCGAGGTGGAGGACTCGCTGCTCAGCCTGCAGATCAAGTCGGCCGGCTACCTCACCAAGATCTCCGCCCAGGCCCGCGCCGACGTCGGCGGGATGACCACGGTCCGCTCGCTCGACGGCCAGCAGGTCAAGTGGAACTACGGCGCCATCGACCTGATGTGGCCGGGCCAGCGGGGCGACACGAAGGGCCAGCCCTTCCACCCGAACCTGCGGCTCCGCTGGGCCGAGAACTTCGGCATGGCGACGAACATCTTCACCCGCATCGCCTTCCTCGTCCTGCTCGTCTTCTCGCTCAGCATCCACGCCTTCGTCTTCTCGCCGATCTGGCTGATCCCGCCGGTCGTCGCGATCCTGCTGAACGTCCGCATCGCCTTCTCCATGAAGAACCGCAACGCCCGCGAC
The DNA here is from genome assembly GCF_014193425.1 of Microlunatus antarcticus. Taxonomy (NCBI): domain Bacteria; kingdom Bacillati; phylum Actinomycetota; class Actinomycetes; order Propionibacteriales; family Propionibacteriaceae; genus Microlunatus; species Microlunatus antarcticus. Next base: position 111,341 of record NZ_JACHZG010000002.1, read on the forward strand.
GTCCTCTTCGCCGCGACCGGCGTCCCCGCCGAGATCTACATGTGGCTGCGCGCCGGCCACTTCGTCCGGGCCTGGGCCAAGTTCCTCTCCCGCGTCAAGGTCGACAACTGGGCCGAGCAGGCCAAGGCCGAGCGCGGCTCGGGCAACTCGCACCTCATGCCGCTGATCGTCCTCGCCGTCTCGTTCCTGGTCCTCGGCTACACCTGGTTCCAGCTGCCGGTCCTGATCCAGACCTCGATCCTGTGGCTCGGCTGGCCCGCCCTCTACGTCGTCACGATCGCCCAGACGGTGGTCATGCTCGGCAAGCTCTTCCGCCGCGAGCGCGGCTACAAGGTCTGAGCCCCCCCTCCCTGGGCTCAGTAAGAGCCGCCCGCATCTCCGCAGATCCCCTGCGTCGAGATGCGGGCGGTGTCAGACTCCGGCTCGTCGGGCTCACCGCCGGCCGTCCGCTCCCCCCGCACAGCACCTCCGAACCCCGAACCCCCGGAAGAAGATCCCGATGAAGATCCGCCGCCCGCTCTCGGCCGCCGCCGCTGCCGCTGCCCTCCTCGTCGCCGCCGGCTGCAGCACCCCGCCCTGGGAGGCCGCGAGCACCACCGCCACCCCGGTCGCCGTGCCCACGCCGGAGGTCGTCACCCCCGCCCCGGCCCCGGTGCGCGCCAAGGTCAAGAACGACCTGAGCCGCGGCGTCGCCAAGCACACGCTGGACGCCGGGGCCATCGAGCTCAAGACCGTCTACTACTCGAACATGCCGATGGCCCAGTGGACGCCCGAGGCGAACAAGCCGCTGACGCTGTCGCTCACCGCGGACTTCCCCGAGGGCTACAAGCAGGACATCTACCTCGCCGAGGTCGACGTGCGCATCGACGTGACCGGTCCGGACGGCCCGCTGGCCTCGCCGGCACCGATCGTCGACCAGGCCACGGTCTCCCCGGGCTACCTGATCAAGAAGCCCAACTCGTACGGCAACGTCTTCACCGTCCCCGCGGTGCCCGAGGGCGCCCAGTCGGTCACGCTGACCTTCACCTACCAGCTGCTGGCCCCGTCGAAGCCGAAGTCGAAGACCTACTCCAAGCAGGTCACCACCGACACCGTCACCGTGGCCATCAACAGCCCCGTCCCGGCGACCCCCGCCACGCCGACCCCGGCCCCGAGCGCGACCCCGACCCCGCTGCCCAGCGCGTCCTGAGCCGCGTCCGCCCCTAGCCCCTCGCGAGGCGCCGGGGCACCGGCTACCGGGTCTCGTCCCAGACGCCGGTGGCGAGGAAGTGGTCGAGCACCCGCGTGGGACCGGCGAGGTCCCAGCCGCGGGCCGCGACCCAGGCGTCGTCGTAGTAGCTGTTGGCGTAACGGCGGCCGTCGTCGCACAGCAGCGTGACCACGCTGCCCTGCCGACCCTCCGCCACCAGCTCGGCGACGAGCTGGCAGGCGCCCCAGAGGTTCGTCCCGGTCGACCCGCCGGCGACCCGGCCCATCCGGGCGGTCCCCCAACGCATCGCGGCGACCGACGCGGCGTCGGGCACGCCGATCATCCGGTCGACGACCTCGGGCACGAAGCTCGGCTCGACCCGCGGCCGCCCGATCCCCTCGATCCGGGAGCCGGTGGCGGTGACGGTCGCGTCACCGGTGCTCCAGGAGCGCCAGAAGGCCGAGCCCTCGGGGTCGACGACGCACAGCGACGTGGGCAGCCGGTGGTAGCGCAGGTAGCGGCCGATGGTCGCGCTGGTCCCGCCCGTGCCGGCCCCGACGACGACCCAGTCGGGGACCGGGTGCGGCTCGCGGCCCAGCTGCGCGAACATCGACTCGGCGATGTTGTTGTTCCCCCGCCAGTCGGTGGCGCGTTCGGCGTACGTGAACTGGTCGAGGTAGTGCCCGCCGCAGTCCGCCGCGAGCCGCTCGGCCTCGGCGTAGATCGCCCCCGGCTGGTCGACCAGGTGGCACCTCCCGCCGTAGAACTCGATTAGCTCGCACTTCTCCTTGACCGTCGTCGCCGGCATCACGGCGACGAAGGGCAGCCCGAGCAGCCGCGCGAAGTACGCCTCGCTGACCGCCGTCGAGCCCGACGACGCCTCGACCAGCGTCGTGCCCTGCTCGATCCACCCGCTGCACAGCCCGTACAGGACGAGCGAGCGGGCGAGCCGGTGCTTGAGGCTGCCCGTCGGGTGCACCGACTCGTCCTTGACGTAGAGCGAGACGCCCCACTCCGGCGGCAGCGGGAAGACGTGCAGGTGGGTGTCGGCGCTGCGGTTGGCGTCGGCCTCGACCTGGCCGAGCGCCCACTCGAGCCACGCGCGGTCGTGCGCCCGACCCTCCTCACCGCGCACGACGGCCCCCTTCGGGGGTGCCCTGGTGGAAGCGCTGGCGCCAGCGACCGCCGGAGCGCACCCAGACCGAGCTGCGCAGCGACGACCCGGCGTCGGTCAGGCTGCGCCACAGGAGCAGCACCACGTCGGGGGCGAGCGTCTCGACCGACAGCACCTCCAGGTCCGGGTCGCCGATCGGCGCGATCACGGCCAGCATCTCCGCCCGGCTCCAGCGCCGGCCCGAGGCGCCGAACTCGGTCCACGCCGGGTCGAGCAGCGCCGCCACCCGGTCCGGGTCGGCGCGCACGGCGTCGCTGAGGAGGGCCCGTTCCAGGTCGACGACCTCGTGGAGCACGCCGTCCCGGTCCTGCCCGCCGGAGGACGCGGCGGGGCCGGGCTCGGGGGCGGGCTCGGCGAAGGAGAGCAGGTCCTCGGCCGCCGCGACCGCCTCGACGGGGGCGGCGGACGCAGCTCCAGCATAGCCAGGTCCGGGGTCGTGCGGCCGCCGGGCCTGGAACGCGGTCGACGCGGCGACCGCACGGACGTCGGCCGCCTCGTTGAGCGGGTGCCCGGCGTGGCCCTTGACCCACTCGAACGTCACGCGGCGGCCCTTCATGGCCACGTCGATGGCCGAGATGAGGTCGACGTTCATGACCGGCTTGCCGTCCCCCTTGCGCCAGCCCTTGCGCTTCCAGCCCGCCATCCACTTCGTCACGACGTTGATCACGTACGTGCTGTCGCAGTAGACGAGCAGGTCGTCGTCGACGTGCGCAGTCTGGCGCAGCAGGTCCAGCACGGCCATCAGCTCGCCCATGTTGTTGGTGCCGCGCGGCCAGCCGCCGCTCGCCCAGCACCCCTCGTCGACGTACCAGGCCCAGCCGGCCGGGCCGGGGTTGCCGAGAGCCGAGCCGTCTGCGGCCGCCACGATCGTCACGGCCCCAGTCTCTCGTGCCGGCGCCCGGGGCGATGATTCTGGCGCCGGTGGTGGTCTACCTCCTCACGCACCCCGACGACAGGAGCACGACATGGGCCTCATCCACCTCGAGCTGTTCGCCACCCTCGACCTCGTCGCCCAGGCGCCCGGGGGTCCCGACGAGGACCCGGAGGGCTTCCCGTACGGCGGCTGGCAGGCGCCCCTGCTGGACGAGGTCTCCGGCGCGCAGGTCGGCGCGGCGTACGAGGGCAGGGACGCCCTCCTGCTCGGGCGCCGGACCTACGACATCTTCGCCGCCTACTGGCCCCGGCAGAGCGGGGGCGAGGACGGGGCGATCGCCTCGCTCTTCAACCGCATCCCCAAGTACGTGGCCTCCCGGGGCCGCGCCGACCTGTCCTGGGCCGGGTCCACCCAGCTCGGGCCGGACCTGCCCGCGGCCGTGCGCGAGATCCGGGAGCGGCACGAGCACATCAAGGTCGTCGGGAGCCTGGACCTGGTGCAGACCCTCGTGCGGGAGCGCCTCTTCGACCGGCTCGACCTGTGGGTCCACCCGATCGTCCTGGGCGTGGGCAAGAAGGTGTTCGCGTCGGGCGCGGTGCCGACCAACCTGACGCTCCTCGAGCCGCCCGTGGCCGGGGGCTCGGGCACCGTCTACCTGCGCTACGCGCTCGCCGACGGCGTGCCCGGGACGGGCGACATGGCCGCCCCCGACCGCGGCGTCGGCGACGCCTGAGCGGCGACCCGCGCAGAACGGTCAGCGGCGCCAGAACAGGTGGTGCACGACACCGCTCTCGCTCGGCGCCACGTCGTGGTGGTAGCGGTCGTCGAGCTCCTCGGGGCTCTCCCAGAGCCGGCTGCCCGCCCCCAGCTGTACCGCGGAGACCGTCACGTGCAGCGTGTCCACGAGGCCGGCGTCGAGGAACTCTCGGACGGACTGCGCCCCTCCCCCGAGGCGGACGTCACGGCCGTCGGCGGCCTCGCGCGCCCGCGCGAGCACCTCGGCCGGCGTGCCCGAGACGAAGTGGAAGGTGGTGCCGCCCAGCGTGAACGACGGACGCGCGTGGTGGGTGAGCACGAAGGCCGGCGTGCGGAAGGGCGGCTCGTCGCCCCACCAGCCCTGCCAGGCGTGGTCCTCCCACGGTCCCCGCTGCGGGCCGAACTTGTTGCGGCCCATGATCTCGGCGCCGATGTTCCGGTCGTAGTCGCGGGTGAAGTAGTCGTCGAGCCCCCGGCTGCCACCCCCGTCGGTCCGGTAGACCCAGCTCGCGGTGGCCGGAGCCCAGGCGAGCAGGGTGCTGGGGTCGGCGTGCCCGAAGGGGTGCTCCAGCGACTGGCCCTCCCCGGCGCCGTACCCGTCGGCCGAGACGCCGAAGTTCTGGACCCTCAACAGCTGCTGCACGTGCTCTCCTCGTCCGCACCGAGCTCAGAGCACGGGCGGGTGCCCGGCCTTCGCCATCCGCCAGACCGTGCGCCACGACATCGGGCGCCGTTCGCCGCCGTCCTCCACGAGCCCGAGCCGGTAGCCGCGCAGCGTCTCGCGCACCGCCTCGCCCGAGCGCAGCCGGATCCCCCCGATCGCGGCCCAGGCGGCGACGTACGCGGCCCCGACCGGGAGGGGCAGGTTCCGCCGCGCCAGCCAGACCCGGTTGCGGGCCTGGTAGCGGTAGAACTCGGCGTGCCGCGTCGGCTGGATCGCCGGGTGGTGCACCTCGATGCCGCCGTCGTAGCGGACGTGGAAGCCGGCGTCCCAGACCCGCCAGGCCAGCTCCACGCCCTCGTGGGCGTACCAGAACGGCTCCGGCCAGCCGCCGGCGTAGTCGAAGGCGGTCCGCCGTACGGCGACCGCGCCCTCCCAGACGTTCATGGCCGGGCTGCTCCGGCCCGGGTCGCCGACCCGGACGCGCGGGGTCCAGCGCCGCGGCGCCTCCCGGCCCTCGGGGTCGACCACCCGCGGCTGGATGAGCCCGAGCGTCGGGTCTGCCGCGAGCTGGGCGGCCATCCGCGACAGCACGTCGTCGGTCGGGAGCACGGCGTCGTCGTCGAGGAAGAAGAGCAGGTCGCCGGAGACCTCGCCGACGCCGGCGTTCCGGCCGGCCGGGATCCCGCGGTTCACCGGCAGCCCCAGCCCGCGGACGCCCTCCGGCAGCCCGGTCGGCTCCCAGCCGTTCCCGACCACGACGACGTCGAGCACCACGTCGCGCTGGGCGAGCAGCGACTCCAGCCCGGCGCGCAGGTCGGCGGGCCGGTTGCCCATCGTGAGGACCACGACCCCGAACGGCGTGGGCTCGGTCGTCGTGGGCTCGTTCACCTCGCCCGTCCCGCTCACCGCAGCCTCGAGGAGCCGAGGACGGCCACGAGGTGGCCGACGACGGTGACGACCGCCGAGGCCAGCATCAGCAGGAGCAGCACCTGCGTGGCCACGCCGCCGACGAAGAGGTCCACGACCGCCGCGACGAGGATCAGCAGCGACATCTCGATCGAGTGGAAGATCCGGTGGAACGGGACCAGCCGGGCCGCGCGTCGCGCCGTCCGCAGCATCCCGGCCCTCGGCACGCGGACGCCCTCGACGTCGGCCACCTGCGACATCCCGGCGTAGTGCCGGGCGACGTGGACGAGGTCGTTCTCGACCTTGTTGAGGCAGACCAGCAGGCCCAGGGCCAGACCGGCGCTGATCCAGACGCTGCTGAGCCCGGGCCCGCCGTTCGCCCGGACACCCAGCGCGACCGCGATCCCGCACTCGGCGACGTAGTGGCCCACGCGGTCGAGGTAGACCCCGCGCGGCGACGAGGTCTGGCGCCAGCGGGCGACCTCGCCGTCGCAGCAGTCGACGAGCTGCTGGAGCTGCGCGAAGACGACGACCCCGATCGCCCCGGCCAGCGTCGGCCAGCCCGTGGACACGGCGGCGAGCGCCGCGCACAGGATCATCAGCCAGGTGACGGCGTCGGCGGAGAAGCCGAGCCGCAGCAGCACGCGCGTGAGGTAGGGGGAGAGGTCGCGCAGGTAGAGGTGGGCCACCCAGTGCTCGGCCCCGGCCCGCGTGCGGACGCTCGGCGGCTGGGTCACCTCCCGCAGCTGCGCGATCGTCGGGTGCGCAGGGCGCTCGGTGAGCATCGGGTCAGCCTAGGTCGGGCAGCGTCTTGTCCGTCCTTGCCGCGCCTCTGGCGCGCCCGCATACTCTTGGCCCATGGGGCGCTTCCTCCCGCTGGTGATCGTGGCACTGCTCACGATCTACTGCGTGGTGGAGGTCGCGCAGGCGCCGCCGTACGCCGTCCGTCGCGCACCGCGCTGGCTGTGGGCCGTGGCCGTGATCTGCCTCCCGCTCGCGGGGGCGCTGGGCTGGCTGTTCCTCGGCCGCCCGACCGCCGAGTCCCGCGGCGAACCCGGCCGCAACCTGGGCCGACCCAAGGCCCCCGACGACGACGTGGACTTCCTGCGCGGTCTGTGAGCCCGAACGGTCAGCGCGTCGACGCGAGCGACCAGGCCGCCTCGACCGCCGCCTCGAACCGGCGGGTGCTGGCTCCTTCGGCGGTCTCGCCGAAGTAGTACGCCGAGAGGTCCGCCAGCAGCGGGTCAACCGCCCGCTCCGACCCGGGCTCTCCCAGGCCACGGCTCCCCAGCACGTCGAGCACCGAGCCGGCCGCCGACGCCGGGAGCAGCGGCAGCTCGTCGAGCAGCCGGGACGCGGGACGGTAGGCCTCCGACGACGCCGGTTCGGTGACGACGAGCGGCTTGCCCGTGGCGAGCCAGTCGTAGGCGACCGAGGACAGGTCCGTGACGCAGGCGTCGGCGAAGTCCCACTGCCACCCGTACGGGCCGCTGTCGACCAGGTGCCGGTCACCGTCGCGGGCGAGCACCGCCCGGACCGCGCGGTCCGCCTCGGCGTGGCGGGGCGAGCTGAGACCCGTGCGCGGGTGCGGCCGGTAGACCACACGGACGTCCGGGTCGGCGACCAGCGCCTCGACGAGCTCGACGCCGTGGCTGACCAGCGACCCGTACGCGACGCTCGGCCGGTCGCCCTCCCAGGTCGGGGCGTACCAGACCCGCACCCCGCTGCCGCGCGACCAGTCGGGTGCGCCCGGGTAGGCGTGGTCGAGCTGAGGACGGCCGACCGGGACGGTGCGGGCGTCCGCGTCGAAGCCGCGCAGCGCCGCCCCGAGCCGGTCGCGACCCGCCGGACCGCCGACGAAGGTCAGGTCGTACGCCTTGTGCTGGTTGGAGACGCTGTAGGCCTTGTCGCTCTCGCCGTGCCCGAGCTGGACGTGCACGGGACCGGCGAAGCGGAGCATCCGGAAGTTGCGCTCCACCTGGTTGACGTAGAGCACGACCCGCACGTCGCGCTCGTCGACGAGCCGTTCCAGGGCGCCGCTGCCCTGGGCGAAGGCGACGGGCAGGGTGCTGCGCGCCAGCACGGCCTCCCCGGTGTCGGGCCGGTCGACCACGACGAAGGTCGGCCGCGTCCGCGCGAGGTGCTCGAGCGGGCGGCGCCACTGCTCCAGCTGGAACAGGTTGTCCGGGTCGGTGCAGAAGTAGACCGCGACCCCGCCGTTGGGAACGAGGCCGTTCTGCTCCGCCCTCTCGGCGAACCCGCCCGCCGCCACGGAGTTGCGGGCACGCCGGACGGCCTCGGCGCCCAGACCGGCCGCCCGACGCAGGCGAGCGGCGCCGGGCAGCTCGGGGAGAGGGAGCTTCACGAGATCGGCTGGTCGACCTTCTTCTCGTCGGTGTGCGTGCTCTTGTCCGCCTTGAAGTCCCCGCCCACCGCCGTCTCGGAACGGTCGCCGCTCCACTCGACGTGGAACGTGCCCTCGCGGTCCACGCGTCGGTAGGTGTGCGCGCCGAAGAAGTCGCGCAGGCCCTGGATCAGCGCCGCGGGCAGGTGGTCGGCCCGGACGCCGTCGTAGTAGGCGAGCGACGACGAGAACGCCGGCGTCGGGATGCCGTTGAGCGCCGCACCCGAGACCACCCGGCGCCACGCCTCGAGGCACTCGTCGATGACGCCGACGAAGAAGTCGTCGGCGATGAGCAGCGGGAGGTGCTGGTCGCGCTCGTAGGCCTCGGTGATGCGGTTCAGGAAGCGCGCCCGGATGATGCAGCCGCCGCGCCAGATCCGCGCCATCGCGCCGCGGTCGATGTCCCAGCCGTACTCGGTGCTGGCCGCGGCGATCTGGTCGAAGCCCTGGGAGTAGGCGACGACCTTGGAGGCGTAGAGCGCGCGCCGGACGTCCTCGACGAAGGCGTCGGCGTCGTCTGCGCTGGTCGGTCGGTGCCACTCCACGGTGCCGGCCGGCAGCACGCCCCGGGCCGCCTCGCGCTGAGGCACGGAGCCCGAGAGCGCCCGGGCGAAGGTCGCCTCCGCGATCCCGGTGATCGGCACCCCGAGGTCGAGCGCGTTCTGCACCGTCCAGCGGCCGGTGCCCTTCTGCTCCGCCTGGTCGAGGACGACGTCGACGAGCGCCTGGCCGGTGGTCGCGTCGGTCTGGGCGAGCACGGTGGCGGTGATCTCGATGAGGAACGACTCGAGCTCGCCCTTGTTCCACTCGGTGAAGATCTCGGCGATCTCCGCGGGGCTCTTGCCCGTACCCCGGTGGATGAGGTCGTACGCCTCGGCGATCAGCTGCATGTCGGCGTACTCGATGCCGTTGTGCACCATCTTGACGAAGTGCCCGGCGCCGTCGGGGCCGATGTAGGTGCAGCACGGGACGCCGTCGACCTTGGCCGAGATGTCCTCGAGCAGCGGGCCGAGGGACTCGTACGACGTGCGGGACCCGCCCGGCATGATCGACGGACCGTTGAGCGCGCCCTCCTCGCCCCCGGAGACGCCGCTGCCGACGAAGTGCAGGCCGTGCTCGGCCAGCGCGTTCTCGCGACGGATGGTGTCGGGGAAGTGCGCGTTGCCCGCGTCGACGACGATGTCGCCCTCCTCGAGCAGCGGCACGAGCTCGTCGATGACCGCGTCGGTGCCCGGGCCGGCCTTGACCATGATGATGACCTTGCGCGGCTTGGCGAGGGAGGCGACGAAGTCCTCGAGGCTCTCCGAGGCGAGGAACGTGCCCTCGTCGCCGGCCTCGTCGAGCAGCGCCTGCGTCTTGGCGAAGGTGCGGTTGTGGATGGCCACGACGTGGCCGTGGCGGGCGAAGTTCCGGGCGAGGTTCCGCCCCATGACGGCCAGTCCCGTGACCCCGATCTCGGCTTGCTGGCTCATGACCCTGCTCCTTGTCCTGTTTATGACATCATCGTGCGAGGACGGACCGTCGCTCTTCGGAGCGTATCCGTTCGGGTCGGACGGGCGGCTCCTCCCCCAGGGGTCTGGTCAACGACGTTCGAGGGCCGAAGCTTGTTGGAACCGCTGGGCATCCCCGCCGACGCGGAGGCGCTCTACGTCGTGCTCGCCTCGCTCGACGAGGCCACGGCGCAGGAGCTCACGCAGCGGACGGGCACGCCGGTCGCCCAGGTCGCCGCGCACCTCGACACGCTCGCCGATCTCGGCCTGGCGGTGGCGCTGGGCGAGGGCCTCTGGAACTCGCTCCCCCTCGGTGACGTGGTCAAGGGTCTCGAGCTGCGGCGCCGCGCCGAGATCGAGGCCGCCGTGATCGCGGCGGACACGCTGCAGAACCAGCTGCTCGCCGCGTCCCACAGCTCCGAGGACGACGTGCAGGTCTTCGTCGGCCAGACGTCGTGGGCCGAGTACACGCGGCTGTGCGACGAGACGACGTCCGAGATCTGCCTGTTCGACAAGCCCCCGTACGTCGGCGGGCCGTCGATGCTGTCGCCCGACGAGCTCCGGGAGGCGTCCGGGGAGTGGCGCGCCCTGGAGCGCGGGGTCTCGCAGCGCAGCGTCTACCACCCGGGCTTCGACCCGGAGCGGCTCGAGGAGATGGCGCTCTTCGCCAACATGGGCGAGAAGTCGAGGACGGCACCGGTGCCGATGAAGCTCGTCCTCTTCGACGCCAAGATCGCCTGGATCCCCTCGATGCCCTCCTACATGCCGGGTCACGAGCGGCGGGCCAGCTTCGTGCGGCACCCGCTGATCGTCGAGTCGCTCGTGTGGCTCTTCAACGCGGTGTGGGACACGGCGATCCCGATCACGGCCGGGACCTACCTCAACGGCGACCCGCGGCGCCAGATGCTGATCTCGCTGATGATGAGCGGCTCGACCGACGACGCGATCGCCAACCAGCTCGGGATCAACGTGCGCTCCGTACGTCGCTGGATCGCCGAGCTGATGGACGAGCTGGGCGTCACCACGCGCCTGCAGCTGGGCGCGGCACTGGTCCGCGCCGACTCCATGCGCACCAGCGGCTGACCCGCCGAAGAACCCTGCGGACGCCAAGAAGGGTGCCTCCGGACGGAGACACCCTTCTCGCGAGCAGGTCCTGCGCGGCCGCCGACCGGCGGCCGAGCGTGGATCAGTAGCCGCGACCGAGCTGGACGACGCGCACGACCTGCGCGGCGTCGGCGGGCCCGCCCAGGAAGAGGAAGGCCACGGTGGCGCCGGCCACGACGGAGGTGGCGGAGAGACGGACGGCCTTGCGGAGGGTGAGAGAGGAGAACATCTGATGAATCCTTTCTTATTCGGCCCTTGATACGAGAATTTTTTGCACCAAGGGCCGCGTTGGGGGGTCGTTCGGAACGTTATGCGGTTTCCACGACCCGGTCACCCTGGAGCAGCGTCAGGTTGAGGACATTTCCGGATGCGGACACGGCAAAATCGCGTTAGGTGCTCTTTCCACCCCAACGCGCACACAGCCGGACGCTGTCCGTTCTCCGCCTTCGACCCTGAGTGCGGCCCCTCTTCCCGCGGACGACCCGGCGAGCGCGGGCCCTCGGGCCCGGCGGTCTCGGCGGTGGCGCGTCGTGCAGCGCCAGGGGTGCGTCCTGACACGCACCTCGTTGTCGTGTGACACACTTCACCCGCAAAGGCGTAAGGTCAAGCACATCGCCGTTCTGTCCCCGGTAGGGACGACGCCACGGCGTGCCCCCTGGCGCTTGCCGAGCTGCTCGGGCACTCTGCCCCGGGCCGCGCGCGGCCCGTCCTCCTCCGCGCACTGTCGGACCCGGGTGTCATCGTAGGGAGATGACGACGACCACCCCAGCCCCGTCCGTGGGCACCCCGCCGCAGCGCTGCGGCTTCGTCCCGCCGTACCTCCTGCAGCGGGTCACCGAGACCTCCCGGGAGCGCCGTCTGGTCGCGGACGGGCGCGACACCCTGGCCGTCGACGAACGGATGCGCACCCGACGGGCCGAGGCGTCGTCCACCACCCCGCCGCTCGCCCCCGACGCCGGCGGCAACCGCGTCGTCTACGACGCGCAGGGCGCCGAGGTGCTGCCCGGGACGCGCGTGCGCGACGAGGACGACCCGCCCACGGGCGACGCGGCCGTCGACGAGGCGCACGACCACTCCGGGGTCGCCTGGGACCTCTTCGCCGACGTCTTCGACCGGCGCTCGGTGGACGGTGAGGGGACACCGCTCTCGGTGACCGTGCACTACGGCCGGGACTACGACAACGCGTTCTGGGACGGCACCCAGCTGGTCTTCGGCGACGGGGACGGCCAGGTCTTCGACCGCTTCACCAAGCCGCTCGACGTCACGGTCCACGAGTTCACCCACGGGGTCACGCAGTTCACCGCCGGGCTGACCTACCAGGGCCAGTCCGGGGCGCTCAACGAGAGCGTCAGCGACGTGTTCGCCGCCATCGCCAAGCAGCGCGCGCTCGGGCAGAGCGCCGACGAGGCCGACTGGCTCATCGGCGTGGGCCTGTTCCTGCCCGACGTGAAGGCCACGGCCCTGCGGTCGATGATCGCGCCGGGCACCGCGTACGACGACCCGCGGCTGGGGCGCGACCCGCAGGTCGCCAGCATGGACGCCTACGTCGAGACCGAGGAGGACAGCGGCGGCGTGCACATCAACTCGGGCATCCCCAACCGCGCCTTCGCCCTGGCCGCGAAGGGGATCGGCGGCAACAGCTGGGAGCGCCCGGGGCAGGTCTGGTACGCCGCCATCACCGGCGGCGGCGTGACGCCTTCCACGGACTTCGCCGGCTTCGCGCGGGCGACCGTCGACGCGGCGACGGGGTTGTTCCCCGACGACGCGTCCGTGGCGCAGCAGGTGACCCTGGCGTGGCAGGAGGTGGGCCTGCTGCTGGACGGCTCGGCCGCGGTCGCCGCCCCGCTGACCCCGGCCGCCCCGGCCGCGCCCACCGAGCCCGCCGAGCCGTCCGGTTCCGCCTCCCAGGGGGTCCCGGCCCTGCCGGGCGAGGACGGCGACGACGTCGTCGCCGTCCGTCGCACGGGCGGCTTCACCGGCGTCCCGCGGTTCGCCGAGATGAGCCTCGGGAACGACGACTCGGCCGACGAGCTGCGCCGCCTGCTGAGCCAGATCAGCGTGTCCGGCCTGGCCCCGTCGGAGCCGAGCCCGGACCGCTTCACCTACACGGTGGCCTGCCGGTCGTTCGAGCTGACGGTCCCCGAGCAGGACCTCACGCCCGAGCTCACCCGGGTCGTGCAGATCGTGCTCGACCAGCAGGACCGCTAGGTCGTGTCTCGCGATCTCCGGCAGGTGCAGGCGTGGCATCCGCGCCCGATCCGGCCAGGAGGAGGAGCGAAAGCGCAGCGGGCTGCGCTGAGCGACTCCGACGCAGCCGGTCGGGATGCGGGGCCGCGGCTGCGCCCGCTGGAATCGAGAGACACGACCTAGCCGCTGACGAACGTCAGGTGAGCTGGAGGATCACGATCACGAGGATGATGATCACCAGGATGCCGATGATGGTGCCGATGAGACCTCTGTTCATGACTGCTCCTTCGGTTGGGGTTCTTGACGCAGCAACCTAGACCACCCCTTCGGGTGGTCTGATGCAACCCCACCTCCGCGCGTGTCGCACGCGGGGGTGGGGCGTCAGCCGACGAGCTCGGACAGGACGAGGTAGATCAGGAAGCCGACGAAGAAGCCGACGCTGCCGATGCTCGTCTCGCCCTTCGCGTGGGCCTCCACGAGCAGCTCCTCGGTCGCCAGGTACATGAAGGCGACGGCCCCGAAGGCGAGGACGCCGGCCAGCAGCGTCGGGCTCGCGCCCGAGAGCGTCGCCACCCCGACCGCCGTCCCCGCCACGGTCAGCAGCGCCAGGACGACCGGGGCGAACGCCACGAAGCGGCGCGAGACCGTCCCCGCCAGCGTGGCCGACAGCGAGAGCCCGACGAAGAGGTACTCGACGGTCAGCGCCACGGTGAGCAGGACCCCGACGCGTGCCGCGGAGGCGAAGCCCGCGCCGAGGATCAGCCCGTCGATGAAGAAGTCGACGCCGATGGCCACCATGAGCCCGATCGGCAGCCCGGCGTGCCCGGCGGCCTCGCGCCGGTGCTCCAGGTGCTCGCTCGCCGCTCGGAAGCCGAACATCACCGCGATCCCCGCCGCGAAGCCCGCGACCGCGACCAGGGGTGAGCGTGCGAGCACGCCGGGCAGCAGCTCGATGGCCGCCGCGGCGAAGACGACCCCGGCCGCGAAGTGCTGGAGGCCGCTCGTCAGACGTTCCCCCGGCGCCCGGACCGCGGCGACGGCGCCGGAGAGGGCGGCCGCCAGGACCGGCACCAGTGCGAACAGCAGCGCGGCACCCACGGGTGGAGGTTAGACCTCGCGGGTCACGGGTCCGAGCAGGGCGGTCGTGCCGGCCGCGTACGCCCACCGCGCCCAGCCGAGCGGGGTGGAGCCGTGGTCGTCGTCGAGGACCTCCGGATCGGCACCGCCGTCGAGCAGCGCCCGTGCGAGCTCGACGTCGTCGGCCCACGCCGCGTGGTGGAGCAGCGTGCGCCCGTGGACCTTGGCGTCCAGGTCGCCGCCGGCCGCGACCAGTGCCCGGACGCCGTCGGGGGTGCCGGCAGCGGCGATGGGCGGGAGGTCCGTCTGGGACCAGGGCGAGGGGTCGTCGGCCGGGGTGCCCTCGACGAACCCGTATGCCGCCAGCAGCGCCAGCCGGTCGGTCAGCCCGTGCGCCCGGGCCCGGTCCACCTGCAGGGCGACCAACCGCTGCGGGGTCGCCTGCCGCTCCCCCAGCCGCCGGCGCCACGTCCCGCCGTTGCCCCGGCCGAGGCCGTGGGCGAGCAGGACGCGGAGGTGCCCGTCGTCGCGTCCGAACATCCGGTTGTAGAGCGTCTGCCCGTCGTCCGGATCCGCCCCGCGGTCGAGGAGCAGCCCGGCGAGCGCGTCGCCCTGCGGGTGCCGCGGCGTACGACCCGGTCCCTGCTCGCCCTCGCCGAAGCACCCGGTCAGCACGGTGAAGGGCGGGGCCTCACCGCCGAGCAGCACGCCCGCGTCCGGGTCGGCGCCCGCGTCGAGCAGGAGCCGGGCCGCACCGTACGCGTCGTCCTGCGGCACCCGCGCGTACGCCAGGCTCATCAGCGGCGTGAAGCCGTCGGGCCGGCGGACGTCGGCGAGCCCGGGGTCCGCCCGCAGCAGCGCGGCCAGAGCCGGCGCGTCCCCGGTCGCCGCGGCGACGTGGACGTCACGACGGGGCAGGTCCGGGTGGTCGGCGAGCAGCGTGACGGCGGCGCGCCAGCGGTCGGGACCGTCGTCGACGTAGGTCAGGCATGCGAGCGCGAGGAACGTGGCCGCCGTAGCTTGTCCTGAGCCTGCCGAAGGATTCTCGGCCACGCGGTCTACGCCTTGACCGCGAGCACCGCGTGGTGGGCGGTCAGCAGGATCCGGCTCGCCGCGCTGCCGAGAATCAGCTTGCCCACCGGCGACCGGCGGCGCAGCCCGATGACGATCAGGTCCGCGCCGACCTCGTCGGCGATGGCGTCGAGGTCGTCCGCGACGTCGTCGTACGTCGTCGGCTGCCGGAGCTCCGTCTCCAGGTCGAGCGCGTCGAGCTCCGCCTGGAGCGCGGCGAGCCCGTCGCCGGCCAGGTAGCGGTCGTCGACCAGCGCGTCCCCGCGGGTGGTGTTCACGACGACCAGCCGCGCCCCCCTCAGCCGCGCCTCGCTGATCCCGGTGTCCAGGGCCGCCCGGCCCTCGGGGCTGGGGACGTAGCCGACCACCACCGCGCTCACGCGGGCACCGCCTCTCGGGCACGGATCTTGCGCAGGACCGGGGGACCGACGACCGCCAGCACGGCGACCAGGAGCACGACCACGCTGAAGGGCGAGGACACCAGCACGGTCAGGTCCCCGTCGCTGATGGCGAGCGCCCGGCGCAGGTTGGTCTCGGCCACCGGCCCGAGGATCAGCCCGATGACGGCCGGCGCGACCGGCCAGCCGAAGCGGCGCATGGCGAAGCCGAGGAGCCCGATGACCAGCAGGATGACGAGGTCGAGCGGGTCGGCGTTGACCGCGTACGAGCCCAGCGAGGCGAACATCAGGATGCCGGCGTAGAGGTAGGGCCGCGGGATCTTCAGCAGCTTCACCCACACGCCGACCAGCGGCAGGTTGAGCACCAGCAGCATCGTGTTGCCGATGAACAGCGAGGCGATCAGCGTCCAGACCAGCGACGACTCGGTCGTCAGCAGCGTCGGGCCCGGCTGGATCCCGTAGCCCTGGAACGCGGCCAGCAGGATCGCCGCGGTGGCCGAGGTCGGCAGACCGAGCGTCAGCAGCGGGACGAGCACGCCGGCCGCGGCGGCGTTGTTCGCCGCCTCCGGTCCCGCCACGCCCTCGATCGCGCCCTTGCCGAAGTCGGGGTGCTTGGAGAGGCGCCGCTCCGTCGCGTACGACAGGAACGTCGGGATCTCGGCGCCCCCGGCGGGCAGCGCACCGAAGGGGAAGCCGAACGCGGTCCCGCGGAGCCACGGCTTCCAGGAACGTCGGAAGTCCTCGCGGGTCATGAAGCTGCCGCTGCTGCTCATCACCTCGACGGGCCCGTGGCGCAGCCTCGAGGCCACGTGCAGGGCCTCGCCGACCGCGAAGAGCGCGACGGCGACGACGACCACGTCGATGCCGTCGGCCAGCTGCGGGACGCCGAAGGTGAAGCGCTGCTGCCCGGTCAGCAGGTCCGTGCCGACCAGGCCGAGGAACAGCCCGATGCACAGCGAGGCCAGCCCGCGCAGCGGTGAGGCGCCCAGCACCGTCGAGACCGCGACGAAGGCGAGCAGCGCGAGGGCGAAGTAGTCGGCCGGGCCGATCGCCACGGCCAGCGTGACCACGGCGGGAGCGACGAGGGCGAGCAGCAGGGTGCCGATGGTGCCGGCGACGAAGGAGCCGATGGCCGCGGTGCCGAGGGCGGCCGCACCCCGGCCCGCCTTGGCCATGAGGTTGCCCTCGAGCGCGGTCATGATCGAGCTCGACTCGCCGGGGGTGTTCAGCAGGATCGAGGTGGTCGAGCCGCCGTACATCCCGCCGTAGTAGATGCCGGCGAACATGATGAACGCGCCGGTCGGCTCGAGGACGTACGTGATCGGCAGCAGCAGCGCGACCGTCATGGCCGGGCCGATGCCGGGCAGCACGCCGACCGCGGTCCCCAGCAGGGTGCCGATCAGCGCGAAGAGCAGGTTGAGCGGCGTGACGGCGTCGGCGAAACCCTGGCCGAGCTGGACGAGGGCGTCCATCAGCCGATCCACCCGGTCGCGAGCTCGAGCAGGATCCCGCCCGGCAGCACGACGCCGAGGGCCTTGACGAAGACCAGCCACACCACGACCGACACGATGCCGCCGGCGATCAGCGGGCGGACGACGCCCCGCGAGCCGAGGGACCAGGCGACGACGCCGAACATGAGCGTCACCGAGAGCGGCCAGCCGATGACGTTGATCAGGAGCGCGTGCGCGAGGAACGCCAGCGAGATGATCCCGACCGCCCGCCAGGAGGTCTTCGCGTCCGGGTCGACGTCCTCGCCGGCCTCCTCGGGGCCCTGGTCGCCGCGCAGCACGCGGATCGCCAGCACGCCGCCGATCGCGATCGTCGCGGCCCCGACGAGGTAGGGGAAGAAGCGCGGGCCGACCGTGTTCGACGACCCCGGGATGGTGATGGAGCCGGCGCCGATGACGAGGTAGATCCCGAGCAGCAGCAGGAGCGTGCTCAGTGCGAGCTCGCCGTTGTTGCGCGGGCGGCGCGGGGACTCCGCGACCTCCCACGGCTCGGGCGTGCGCGGGTCGACGGGGGCCGGTGCGGACGCCGGCTCGGGCGCGCTCACACGAGCCCGATGTCGCGGAGGATCTGGGTCACGCGTCGCTCCTCGTCGGCCAGGAACCGGCCGTAGTCCGCCCCGGTCAGGAACTCGTCGTCCCAGCCCTGGTTGCTCAGCACCTCGCGCCACTCGTCGGTGTCGTGCGCCTGCTGCACGAGGGCGATGAGGTCGGTCAGCGCCTGCTCGCTGATGCCCGGGTGGGTCATCAGCCCGCGCCAGTTGGAGACGACGAGGTCGAAGCCCGACTCCTTGATCGTCGGCACGTCGGGGACCTGCGGGGACCGCTCGGGGCTCGAGACGGCCCAGCCCTTGAGGTCGCCCGAGAGCACCTGCTCGCCGTACTCCCCCACGCCCGAGATGCCGGCCGCGACCTGGTTGCCGAGCAGCGCGGCGAGCGACTGGCCGCCGCCGGAGTAGGCGATGTAGTTGATCTGCTTGGGGTCGACGCCCCCGGCGTCGGCCAGCAGCCCGGCGAGGACCTGGTCCGTGCCCCCGGCCGATCCGCCGGCGATGGGCAGGCCGCGCGGGTCGTCCTTCCAGGCGCGCACGAAGTCGGCGAGGGTGTCGTACGGGGAGCTCTTGGGCGCCACGATGATCTCCGGCTCGCCGAGCAGCCGGGCGACCGGGGTCACGTCGGCCAGGCCCACGGCCGACTCGTTCGTCTCGATCGCGCCGACCATGACGAGGCCCATCATCATCATCAGCGCGTCGTCGGTCTCGCGCGAGAGCTGGCCGAGCCCGATCGTGCCGCCCGCGCCCTCGACGTTGAAGACCTGCACGTTCCGGGCGATACCCGTGGACCGGATCACGCGCTGCAGCAGCCGCGCCGTCGTGTCCCAGCCACCACCGGGGCTGGCCGGCGACATGATCCGCAGCCGGGACAGGTCCCCGGGCTGGGCGACGGTGCCGGCGCAGCCCGTCGCCGCGAGGGCGGTGGTGCTCAACGCCCCCGCCAGGAACGTGCGGCGACTCAGCTCCACCCGTGTGCTCCTCGACGTCGTCGTCCGGATCGTGCCCGCGGATCGTGCCCGCTGGGCTCGGTGAGGGAAGACCCTAGCCGGTCAGGCCCGGGGCCGTCGCGAGGGGCGGGGGCCGACCGGCGCCCTCAACTATTCTGGTGTGCCGCCCGTTCCCGACGAAAGCGCCCCGAATGGACGTCACACCCCTCGCCTGGACCCTGACCATCGTCTTCGTGGTCGGCCTCCTGGTCTTCGACTTCGTGTTCCACGTGCGCAAGGCGCACACCCCCACGCTCTCCGAGGCGGCCCGCTGGTCGGCCGTCTACGTCGGCATCGCCCTGGCCTTCGGGGTCGGCGTGCTGGTGATCGGTGGCACCGAGGCCGGCGGAGAGTACTTCGCCGGCTACATCACCGAGAAGGCGTTGTCGGTCGACAACCTCTTCGTCTTCCTGATCATCATGACCAGCTTCAAGGTCCCCCGCGCCGACCAGCAGAAGGTGCTGCTCTTCGGCATCGTCTTCTCGCTGATCGCGCGGACCGGCTTCATCTTCCTGGGCGCCGCGCTGATCAACAGCTTCGCCTGGGTCTTCTACCTCTTCGGCCTGATCCTGCTCGTCACCGCGGGCAACCTGCTCAAGCCCGAGGGGGAGGACAGCCACGGCGCCGACAACGTCATGATCAGGATCGCGCGCAGGCTGTTCAGCACGTCCGAGCACTACGACGGCGACAAGCTGTTCACGGTCGAGGACGGCAAGCGCGTGATGACGCCGATGCTCCTCGTGATGGCCGCCATCGGTGGCACGGACATCCTCTTCGCGCTCGACTCGATCCCGGCGATCTTCGGGCTCACGCAGAACGTCTTCATCGTCTTCACCGCGACCGCCTTCTCGCTGCTCGGCCTGCGCCAGCTCTACTTCCTGATCGACGGCCTGCTCGACCGCCTGATCTACCTCACGTACGGGCTCGCGGCGATCCTCGCGTTCATAGGCGTGAAGCTGATCCTGCACGCGCTGCACGAGAACACCGTGCCGTTCATCAACGACGGCGAGCACGTGAACGTCTTCGAGATCAGCACCGGGCTGTCGTTGTCGGTCATCCTCGGGGTCCTCGTGGTCACCGTCGTCGCCTCGCTGGTCAGCCCGAAGGGTCGGGCGCAGAACGCCGTCTCCAACGCCCGCCGGCACGCCTCGCAGTACCTCGACACGAACTTCGAGACCGACCCGCAGCTGCGCTCGAAGATCTGGGACAAGCTCGTGGGCGAGGAAGAGACGATGCGGGGGCTGCCCGAGAAGTACCGCGCCCGCATCCGCGAGGAGGACAAGCTCATGCGCCTCCTCGGCGAGGCCCACGCCGAGCACGACGCGTACCTGGCGCAGACCTCCCGCTGACGCAGATCACGAGAGCGCCCCCTGAGCCTGTCGAAGGGCTCAGGGGGCGTTCGCACGTACGCGGGCGGGTCAGCCGCTGACCTCGACCCCCGGCGCGAACGCGACGTAGTTGCTGAAGTCCTTCCCGACCCGCTGCACGGCGCCGTCGATCAGGTGCGGGTAGGCCCAGGCGAGGTCCGGCCGGCGCTTGCCGTCGACGACGACATCGAAGTACTGGCACGGGCCCTTCCACGGGCACGTGTACGGGGTGGGGCTGGGCTCGAGCCGGTCGCTGCCGACGCTGGCCGGGGGGAAGTACCAGTTCCCCTCGATCTTGATCAGGTCCTCCTGCGGTGCCTCGGCGATCACGGTGCCGTCGACGGTGGCCTTCATGCGGTGCTCCTTCGTGGTGCTGCGGACGGACATCCTGCCAGCCATCGTCACCCCTCGTCCCGCGCGCTTGGGCGAGGGGCACGATGAAGCCATGGAACGTCCCACCACCGCCCACCCGCTGCTGATCCTCGCCATGGACCAGCGGGACTCGTTCGCCAAGCTCTTCGGCACCGAGGAGGACGAGGCGACGCCGGAGCAGGTCGAGCGGATGCGGGCGGCGAAGACGCTGGTCTACCGCGGCGTCGCCGCCGTCGCCGACCAGGTCGAGGACGCCCAGATCGGCGTGCTGGTCGACGAGGAGTACGGCCCGGCGGTCCTGGAGCAGGCGCACGCCGACGGTCGGGTGCTGGCGTACCCGGTCGAGAAGAGCGGGCAGCACCTCTTCGACCTCGAGTACGCCGACGCGACGCCCGAGCACATCGCGCGCTGGCAGCCCGACTACGTCAAGGTGCTCGTCCGGATGAACCCGGACGACAGCAGTGCCGACACCCAGGACCAGCTGGGCAAGCTCGCCTCGCTCTCGGCGTCGCTGCACGGATCGGGGCTGCCCTTCCTGCTCGAGCTGCTCGTCCCGGCGTCGGACGCCCAGCTCGCGTCGGTGGGCGGCGACAGCACCGCGTACGACCGTGACGTCCGGCCCGGTCTGGTGGTGCGGGTCATGGAGGCCGTGCAGGCCGCGGGCGTCGAGCCCACGCTGTGGAAGATCGAGGGGCTGGAGACGGCCGAGGCCGCCCGGCGGATCGTGGCCGGGGCCCGGGCCGGCGGTCGCGACGCCGACTGCATCGTTCTCGGCCGCGACGCGCCGCAGGAGAAGCTCGACCACTGGCTGCAGGTCGCGGCGGGGGTGGACGGCTTCGTCGGCTTCGCCATCGGGCGCTCCATCTGGAAGGAGGCGCTCGAGCAGTACCTCCGCGACGCCGACGAAGCCACGTTCCTGGAGACGGTGGGGGCGAACTACCTGCACTACGTCCGGACGTACCTCGCGGCCCGCTGACCTGCCCACGCGGGCAGCAACCCGACCTCGGCGCCCCGACCAGCAGCGCGCGGACCACACGGCCCAAACCACAGCGCGCCGACCACAGGAGTTTCACGTAAACGTGAAAGACCGGTGCTCACCACAGCAGATCTGCCGTGGTGAGCAGGGGAGTTTCACGTCAACGTGAAACTCCTGAGGCGGCCCGGACGCGAGCAGGCCCGAGCCGTGAGGGGGTCAGCCCTGCCAGGTCCAGCTGGAGACGGCGGGGTCGTCCATGCCGTGCTCGCGGGTGTAGGTGCGAGCGCGCAGGCGCGCGTCCTCCATCTCCTGGCGGAGCCCGGCGCACCGCGCGCCCAGCGCAGGAACCCGGTCGATCACGTCCATGACCAGGTGGAAGCGGTCGAGGTCGTTCAGCATGACCATGTCGAACGGCGTGGTCGTCGTGCCGCGTTCCTTGTAGCCACGCACGTGGAACTGGTTGTGGTTGGTGCGGCGGTAGGTCAGGCGGTGCACCAGCCACGGGTAGCCGTGGAAGGCGAAGATGACCGGCTGCGTCGCGGTGAAGAGTGTGTCGAACTCACGGTCGGGCATCCCGTGCGGGTGCTCGGCCTCGGGCAGGAGCCGCATGAGGTCGACGACGTTGACCACGCGCACGCGCAGGTCGGGCAGGCGCTCCCGCAGGATCGACGCGGCGGCCAGCACCTCCAGCGTCGGCACCTCCCCGGCGCTCGCCAGCACCACGTCCGGCAGCGTGCTGACGTCGTCCTTGTTGCTGGCCCACTCCCAGATCCCGGCGCCGCGCGCGCAGTGCAGGGCGGCGTCCTCCACCGACAGGTAGTCGAACTGCGGCTGCTTGCCCGCGACGACGACGTTCACGTAGTGCCGCGACCGCAGGCAGTGGTCGAAGGTCGACAGCAGCGTGTTGGCGTCCGGCGGCAGGTAGATCCGCACCACGGACGGGTCCTTGTTGAGCACCACGTCGAGGAAGCCCGGGTCCTGGTGGGTGAGGCCGTTGTGGTCCTGGCGCCACACGTGCGAGCTGAGCAGGTAGTTCAGGCTCGCGATCGGGCGCCGCCACGGCACCTGCGCGCTGGTCTGCAGCCACTTCGCGTGCTGGTTGAACATCGAGTCGACGATGTGGATGAACGCCTCGTAGCAGGTGAAGGCCCCGTGCCGGCCGCTGAGCAGGTAGCCCTCCAGCAGCCCCTCGCACATGTGCTCGGACAGGACCTCGATCACCCGCCCGGAGCGGTCGAGGCGCTCGTCGAACGGGCCCTCCCCGATCTCCCACTTGCGGCCGGTCACCTCGAGGATGTCCTGGAGCCGGTTGCTGGCCAGCTCGTCGGGCGCCATGGTCAGGAAGTTCGTCGGGTTGTTCTTCGTCACGTCGCGCAGCCAGCCGCCGAGCACCCGCGTGGCCTCGTGCGACTGGACGCCCGGGGCCGGGACGTCGACCCCGTAGTCGCGCCAGTCGGGCAGCTGCAGGTCGCGCAGCATGCCGCCGTTCGCTACCGGGTTGTCGCTCATCCGCCGGGTGCCGGTCGGGGGCAGGGCGAGCAGCTCGGGGACCGGGCGACCCTCGTCGTCGAAGAGCTCCTCGGGCCGGTAGGCCTTCATCCACTGCTCGAGGACGGCGCGGTGCTTGCTGTCGGTGTGCGCGCTGGGGAGCGGCACCTGGTGGGCGCGGAACGTCCCCTCCACGCGCTGGCCGTCGACCTCGGGCGGGCACGTCCAGCCCTTCGGGGTCCGCATGACGATCATGGGCCAGGCCGGGGCCGAGCTGTCCGGACCGAGCTCCGACGGCGCGCTGCGCGCCTGCTGCTGGATGGCCGCGATCTTGTCGAGGCAGGTCTCGAGCGTCTCCGCGAACGCCTGGTGCACGGTGCCCGGGTCGTCGCCGGAGACGATGTGCGGGTCGTAGCCGTAGCCGCGCATCAGCTCGAACAGCTCGGACTCGGGGATGCGCGCGAGGATCGTCGGGTTGGCGATCTTGAACTCGTTGAGGGCCAGGATCGGCAGCACCGCGCCGTCGCGCGCCGGGTCGATGAACTTGGCCGCGTGCCAGCTGCCGGCCAGCGGTCCGGTCTCGGCCTCGCCGTCGCCGACCACGCAGAAGACGGTCAGGTCCGGGCTGTCGAGCGCGGCGCCGTACGCGTGCAGCAGCGAGTAGCCGAGCTCGCCGCCCTCGTGGAACGAGCCGGGGGTCTCGGGCGCGCAGTGGCTCGGGACGCCGCCCGGGAAGGAGAACTGGTGGAAGAACGACTGCATGCCGCGCGCGTCCTGCGGGATGTGGCTGTAGAGCTCGGAGTAGGTGCCCTCGAGCCAGGCGCACGCGTTCGGGCCGGGGCCGCCGTGCCCGGGACCGGCGACGAAGACGGCGTCGAGGTCGCGTTCCTTGATCAGCCGGTTCGCGTGGACGTACGCGAGGTTGAGCCCGGGCACGGTGCCGAAGTGGCCGAGCAGCCGCGGCTTCACGTGCTCGGCCTGCAGCGGCTCGCGCAGCAGGGGGTTGGCCATGAGGTAGATCTGGCCGACCGCGAGGTAGTTCGCGGCCCGCCACCAGGCGTCGACCAGCCGGAGCTCCTCGGGGTCGAGCACCCCCGGTGGCGTGCCCAGCTCGTACGGCGTCGGCGCGATCGTCGGACCACCGCCGGCGTCGTCGAAGTCCGCGGAGGTGTCTCCACCCATGCTGGCCAGCTGTGTCATGTCCACAAGGTAGGGCCGGACCTCCCGACCCCGAAGGCCGCCTACGTGAACCTACGGCGACCGTTCGAAGCGAACGCGCGGTGTGAGGACAGCCGCCGCGACCTCCTCGACGCCCAGGTCGGCCAGGCAGGCCGGGTCGTCCCCGGTGAGCGGGCAGCGCGCCGACCACCAGCACTCCTGCTCGGTGATGGCCAGCGGGCGCCGGACCTCGCAGCCGGGCAGGCCCTGCAGCGACGCCCCGAACCGCGGGTCGAGCCCGTAGCGTCCGACCACGGTGGGACCGAAGAGGCCGACGGCGTACGCACCGACCGCCGTCGCGAGGCGCACCGGCCCGGTGTCCCCGCCGACCACGACCCCGCCGCGCTCGCCGACGACGGCCAGGTGCGCGGCGAGCGCGCGCAGGTCACCGGGCGGGAGGAGGAAGGTTCCGGGGACGGGTGCGCTGCCCGCGACCCCGGCCGTGAGCACAGGCCGGCCCGCCGCCCCGGCCCGGGCAGCGAGCTCGGCCCAGCGCTCGGCCGGCCACTCCTTGACCCGCATCCCGGACCCGGGCACCAGGACGACTGGCGAACTTCTGACGCGGGAACGACCTGTGGTGTCGTCAACCGCCCAGAAGTCTTGCAGCCGGGTGCGCGCTGCGGCTCGCTCTCGCTCGGTGAGGGTGATCACGAGCGGCTCGTCGGCGTACGCGGGGTCCACGAGGCCGTCGGCGGCCAGCAGCCGGAGGAACCGGCGGTCGATCCGCTCGTCGGTGGGCGGGGAGCGCCACAGGTTGGTGACCGCCTGCGGTGCCCGGGCTGCGCAGAGGTCGGCGATGCCGTCGTACGTGGTCGTGGTGACGACGAGGTCGTACGCGCTCCCCGCCGCCTCGGCCGCGTCGAGCTCGGCCTCGACGGCCCGACGGGGAGCGCCGTCGGCGTGGTCGCTCGTGCCGACGACCCGCGCGACGAGCGGGTCGTGGGCCAGCAGCGCGTCGCCGGGCGTGAAGGTGAGGACGGTCAGCTCGGCGGCGGGGTGGCTGCGGGCGAGGGCGTGCACCGCGGGCAGGAGGAGCAGCACGTCGCCGAAGCCGCCGAGCAGCTCGACGACCAGGATCCGCCGGAGCCCCGTCACGTCCCGAGCGCCGAGTCGTAGACGGCGCGGTGCCTCGCCGCGATCGTGGCCCAGCCGCGGCCGGCCGCCAGCGCCTCGCCGCGCCGCGCCACCGTCCCCGCGAGCGCCGGGTCGTCGAGCAGGCGCCGGACCGCCGCGGCGATCGCCGCCGGGTCGCGCCGTGCGGCGACGTCGAGGACCGTGACGCCGTCGACCAGCGCGGGGTCGCGGGTGTCGGCGACGGTGGCGAGCACGGGTGCTCCGTGCTCCAGCGCGGCCAGCAGCGACCCGCTCTTGGTGGTCACGCCCGCCGTGAACGGCAGCACCACGGCGTCGGCCGCGGACAGCAGCTCCGACACGGCGGAGCCGTCGACCCAGCCGGTCAGCCGTACGCGGTCGCCGACCCCGCGGTCCGCGATGCGCTGCTCGACCTCCGCGCGGAACGACCGCGCCTCGGCGCCCGGCAGCGCGAGCGAGGCGAAGCCGCCCGCCACCTCCACGTGCACGTCGACCCCCGCGTCGCGCAGCAGGGCGGTCGCGTCGACGAGCTCACGCACACCCTTGACCGGGTGCACGAAGCCGAAGAACACCAGCAGCGGCACCCCGTCGGCCAGACCGAGCCGGCCCCGTACGCGGTCCCGCACCCGAGCCCGGGCGGCGGCGGCGTCGGGCGCCGGACCGGGGACGTTCGGGCCGATGGGGATCAGGGTCGGCTCGCGGTGCAGCCGGCTCCGCACCAGGCTCGCGTGACCCTCGTTCGTCACGACCAGCGCCCGGCTCCGCGGCCCGAGGAGCCCGCTCTCCCGGTCGCGGCGACCGCCACGTTCCAGGGTCGGCCACACCCGCGGCGGAACCCACGCGGGCCAGGCCCACCCGCCGTACTCGTGGAGCGTCGTGACGACCGGCGTCCGCAGGAACGCGGGCAGCGCGCCGACCGCACCCGACCACCCGTACGCGGAGGGGGCCCACTGCACGTGCACGAGGTCGACGCCCAGGCCGTCGAGCGCGCGGGCGGCGCGGTGGACGTTCCGCGCGGACCAGTCCGGCGTGACCGGGAACGCCTCCGTGGCCGCGGAGCCGGGCTCGGCGACGCGTGCGGCCACGACGACGTCGGTCGCCGGGTCGGCGGCCCGGAGCTCGGTGGCCAGGCGGCGGACGTAGTCGGCCACGCCGTCGCGCTCGGGCGCGTAGGTCCCGCAGACCAGGGCGACGCGCACCGTGCTCCCTCCGCCGACGACCCGGCGCCCAGGAACGGGTGCCGTCGGCGTGCCACGATCTGCGACGTGCCGGCCCCCGATCCTGCCTCGTCCACGAGCCGGACGACGGGAACCTCGCTGCTGCGGGGCGCCGTCCCGCACCGCGACGACCTCGACGTGCTCATCCCCACGCGCGACCGGGCCGCCGCCCTCGCGGTCACGCTGGCCGGCCTGCTGTCGCAGGACCTCACCGCCCGGCTCGTGCTGGCGGACCAGACGCCGGGCTCGAGCTCGGTCGAGCAGCCCGAGATCGCGAGCCTGCTGTCGGTGATGCGGCTGCGCGGCTGGGAGGTCGAGGTCGACCACCGGCAGGAGCCGGGGCGCGGGGTCACCGAGCAGCGCCAGCACCTCCTCGACCGGGCCCGCCGCACCTACCTGCTGATGCTCGACGACGACGTCCTGCTCGAACGCTGGGTGCTGCGCCAGCTGATCGAGGCGATGGACGTGCTCGGGTGCGGGTTCGTCGGCATGGCCCACGCCGCGGCGTCCTACCTCGACGACGTCCGGCCGGCCGAGCTAGAGACGTTCGAGCTGTGGCCGGGCGGGCAGGTCGAGCCCGAGCGGGTCCGCAAGGGCGACCCGGGCTGGGAGCGCTGGCGGCTGCACAACGCCGCGAACGTGCAGCACCTGCTCGACCGCCTCCCGCCCGGCGCGCTCGACGCCCGGGGGTGGGCCGCGTACAAGGTCGCCTGGGTCGCCGGGTGCGTGCTGTTCCGGAGCGACGCGCTGCGCGAGGTCGGCGGCTACGGCTTCTGGGCCGACCTGCCCCACAACCTCCGCGGCGAGGACGTCGTGACCCAGCTCCAGGTCGCGGAACGGTTCGGCGGCGCCGGCCTGCTGCCGTCGGGGGCCTGGCACCTGGAGCTGCCGACGTCCATCGAGGACCGCGGCGTCGACGCGTACGCGGCCGTGCTCGAGGACTGAGCCCGCTCGGGCGCACGACTAGCCTGGCGCCCCGCTCCACACCGAGGAGGACGCACGGTGCTCGAGGCCCTCTCGCCCCAGCGACGTCGACTCGTGCTCGGCGTGCTCGCCGTCGTGGCCCTGCTCGTGCTGGCGCTCGTGGTCACGCTGGTCGTCCGGGCGGTGACCCGCGACGGGCCGGTTCCGCAGGACCGGCCGGGACCGGTGCTGCTGGTGCCCGGTTACGGCGGACGTACGGCGTCCCTCGACCCGCTCGCCGCCGTCCTCCGCTCCGAGGGGCGCGCGGTCACGGTCGTGGACCTCGTCGGGGACGGCACGGGGGACCTGGACGCGCAGGCCGACCACCTGGCCGACGTGGCCGACGGGGTGCTGCGGACGAGCGGCGCACCCTCGGTCGACGTCGTCGGCTACTCCGCCGGCGGGGTCGTCGTGCGGCTGTGGGTCCGCGACCACGGCGGTGCCGCCCAGGCGCGCCGGGTGCTGACCCTCGGGTCGCCGCAGCACGGGACGAGCGTGGCCGCGCTCGGGGCCGAGGTCGCCGGTGGCTGCCCCACCGCCTGCGAGCAGCTCCTGCCCGACAGCCCGCTGCTCCGCCGCCTCAACGCGGGCGACGAGACGCCGTCCGGGCCGGAGTGGGCGACGGTCCGGTCGAGCGCCGACCAGGTCGTCACGCCCACCGCGTCGGCGGCGCTCGACGGCGCGCTCAACGTGGTCGTGCAGGACAACTGCCCGGACGCGACGACGTCGCACTACGAGCTGCCCGCCGACCCCGTCGTGGCCGCAACCCTGCGCTCCACCCTCGGCGCCGGGCCGATGGCGTCGCCGGGTGCCGCGTGCTGAGTTGCACCGCGGCGCCGGTTTCCTGACCCTCGTCGGGCCAGAACCACGCTCGAGGCCGCATCCTCGGCGACGAGCGTCAGAAAACCGGCGTGAGCGCGAACCTGCTAATCGTCCACGTCGGAGGTGGCGAAGTTCGCCCAGGCGGCGAGGCCGAAGACGACCAGGTAGCCGAGCTGGACGAGCGTCCCGCGCACCACGTCGCCCCACAGGACCGGGTCGCGGAACAGGTCGACGAAGGCGAGCCAGTAGCGCGTCGGCAGGAAGGGGTGCAGGCCCTGCGCCGCGTCGAGGCCGAGCAGGACGGTCGAGCCGATGAGGACGCCGACCGTGCCGAGGGCGGCGCCGATCGAGGAGCTGCTCACCGTCGACAGGAACAGCGCCACCGCGGCCACGCCGAGCATGCAGACGACCATGTACGCGAGCGCGAGCGCCGTGCGCCAGGCCAGCTGGGTCGGGGTGAGGGTGGAACCGCTGAGGCTGACCGTCCCCGCGGCGGGGGCCGTGCCGAGCAGCAGCCGTCCCTCGACGTACGCGACGACGGCGACCACGATCACCGCCAGGATCACGAAGGCCACGACGGTCACGAGCTTGGCCACCAGCAGCCGTAGCCGGCTGGCCGGGCGGACGAGCAGGTAGCGCAGCGTCCCGGACTGGACCTCGCCGGCCACGGCGTCGCCGCCGAGCACCGAGACCGCGATCGGCAGGAACAGCGGGAGCACGACCCCGAGGGCCGCGAGCGGGAAGAGCGTGCCGTCGCTCAGCACCGCGGACAGGAACGGCGGCCCCTCGCCCGGCCCCGGCGCGATGTCGGTGACGGCGAGCAGGATCGCGACCAGCGTCGGCAGGGCGACGAGCATGCCCAGGATCACCCAGGTGCGCGGCCGCAGGACGAGCTTGACCAGCTCGACCCTGATCACGTCAGCACCTCGACCCGGTCACGCCGTGGAGCCGGTTCGACGTGGCTCGCCTCGAGCACCACCTGCTCCAGGTCGCGCTCGTACGGGCCCAGCCGCGCGACGCGGACGCCCGCACCGACCAGGTGCCGGTTGAGCCCGGCGGCGTCGTCGGCGCGCACGAGCAGCCGTTCCCCGTCGACGTCGACGACGGCGTCGCCGAGCAGCATCGTCGCGGCGCGCGCGTCCGGGCTGTGCACCGCGACCAGCCCGGTCGGGCGGAGCAGGGTGTCGAGGCGTTCCTGCAGGACCAGCCGACCCCGGTCGAGCACACCGACCGTGGTGCACATCTGCTCGATCTCGGCGAGCAGGTGGCTGGAGAGGAAGATCGTCGTGCCGGCGGCGTTCAGCGCGAGGAGCAGCGTGCGGATCTCGCTGATGCCCTGCGGGTCCAGCCCGTTCGTGGGCTCGTCCAGCACGAGCAGCCGTGGTCGCCGCATCAGCGCCGACGCGAGCCCGAGCCGCTGCCGCATGCCCAGCGAGTACGCCTTCACCGGCCGCCGGTCGCCCGGGTCGAGGCCGACCTGCTCGAGCACCTCGTCGATGCGCCGGCGGCGCTGCGCCCGCGGCAGCGCGTCCGGTCCCGCGGCGTCGAGCAGGGACAGGTTGAGCCGGCCGGACAGGTGGTCGTACGCCCCCGGCCCCTCGACCAGCGCGCCCACCTGCGGGAGCACGGTCGAGCGCGCCTCCGGCATCGGCAGGCCGAGCACCTCGACCTCGCCGCCGGTCGGCAGGACGAGCCCGAGCAGCATCCGCACGGTCGTGGTCTTGCCCGACCCGTTGGCGCCGAGGAAGCCGTAGACGTCGCCCTCGGCGACCTCCAGGTCGACCGCGTCGACGGCCCGCAGCTCGCCGTAGCGCTTGGTCAGCGCGCGGGTCCTGATCACCGGCTGGTCGCTCATGCGCCCTCCTGGAGCTGCGCGGCCGCAGCGGTCAACGTCTCGGGGGTCACGGTCCCGGCCAGCAGGAAGCCGCCCCCGCGCCCGGGCAGGCGCGTGAGCAGGACGCTGATGGGACCGACCGGCGCCAGGGTCCCGGCGGCGGTCTGCGTGGCCGCGGCGTTGCGGCCGAGCTGGTCGCGCAACGGGCGCGCGACGTTCCCGCGCAGCGGGAAGACGATCATGGTCGTGGGCCCACGCCCGTAGACGCCGACGGCCCCCGGGTCCTGGCCGTCGCGGGTGGCGAGCCCGGCGACCGTGGCCGGCAGGTCGACCTGCTCGAGCGCGTTGGCGGCGGCGGCCACGTCCGTGGACTCCTCGTACGCCAGCGTCACGCCCTCGGGCGCGCGGAACCGGACGTCCGCCGGGTCCGGGGCCGCCAGCGTGACCTCGGTGAAGGCGGTGGTGAGGGCGGGCACAGCGGCACCCGCCCCGTAGAGGTCGACCCGCAGCGGCAGGCCGGTGACGGGGTCGGCCCACAGGTCGACGTGGTCGACCGTGCTCGCGGCGTCCGCCGGGGTCAGGCGGAGACCGGCGGCGTCCACCCCGGCGACGCGCTCGGGAGCGATCACGCTCACCTCGTCGGCACGCGCACCCTGGAACAGGTCGCGCCCCAGCGTCGCGGGCAGGACGTCGACGGCGTCCGGCAGCCGGATGGTCGAGACCGGGGAGAACGTCGCGCGCTCGGACTCGAAGATCCAGCGGACCTGGCCGCCCCCGTCGCGGAACGTGTCCGTCTCGCCCGTGCTGCGGATCCGGTCGACCCGCCAGCTGCGCGGCCCGCGCCACCACGCCCGCAGCTCCACCTGCTGGCCGAGGAGCTGACCCAGCGTCGCGAAGGAGTCGTTGTCGGGCAGCTGCAGCGACCCGCGGCTCTGCGCCCGGCCCGACCAGCCGACCGACCCGGAGTCCTGGATCCTGGCGACGAGCTCGGCGGCCTGGGGCTGGGCCACGGCACCGGGGGCGCGGTGCCGCACGGCGACCGGGACGCCCACGAGGAGCACGGCGGCCAGCACCACCACGAGCCAGCGCCTCACGACGGCCACGGTACGTGGGGAGCCCTAGCGCGGGGCGGTCCGCGCACCCCACGTACGCCGGGCCTCGACGCCTCCGCCTGAACGTCTCCTGGACGTTCCCGGAGAGGAGTTTGAGAGCGTTCACACCCACCCGGGTCGCCTCGCACCGGCCCGACCGCAAGCGCTTACAGTTCGAGGCGTGCAGGTCCACGTCGAGACCGAGGTCGGCGGTGCGGACCTCGAGATCCTGCACCCGCTCTACCTCCGTGCCTTCGCCCCGCTCGTCACCCGCGCCGCCGCCCGGCACGTCCTCACCCGGGACGAGTTCGACGGCGAGATGGCGGACCCGCGGATCCTCAAGCTGCTCGTCCGCGACGACGACGGCGTCCCGGTCGGCCTCACCACGCTGACCCGCGACCTCACGGCGGTCCCCTGGGTCAACCCGTCGTACTTCTGGACGCGCTTCCCCGACGCGGCCGGGCGGGACGCGCTGTTCTACCTGGGCTACACGCTGGTCGACCCCGAGCGTCGCCGTTCGCAGGCGCTGCTGCTGATGGCCTCCGAGGTCAAGCACCAGCTCGAGTCGACCCGCGGCGTGGTCGGCTTCGACACCTGCGCGTACAACGACGAGCACGGCGTCGGCCGCTGGACGGGCTGGCTGTTCGGTCCGAGGAGCACCGTCGCGTCGCTCGACACGCAGACCTACAGCGTCGCGGACTACCGGCACGGGCGGCTGCCGACCGAGCCCGTCGCCTCGCCGCAGGTGGCCGTCGACGACCTGCGCCTCGTCTCCCTCGCGGAACGTCCCGACCTCGTCGAGGAGATCGGTGCCCTGCTCCTCTCGCGGTGGCCCGTGTTCATGCTCGCCGGCCACCCCGGGCACGACGAGGAGCTCGAGGAGCTGCTGCAGAGCTTTCCCGAGCACCAGGTGCTGGCGCTCGACGCCGAGGACCGCGTACGGGGCGTGGCGTCCTCGCTGCCGCTCGACTGGGACGGGACGGCGGCTGACCTGCCGTCGGGCTGGGACGGCGCCGTGAGCCGGGCGGCCGCGCTGCGCCGTTCCGGTCGGCCGGCGAACGCGGCGTCGGCCCTGTCGATCACGGTCGCCCCCGACGCGGCCCGACGCGGCCTCGCGGTCCGCTTCATCGAGGCCCTGCGGGAGGCGACCGCCCGGGCCGGCGGTCGGGCGCTCATCGCCCCCGTCCGGCCCGTGCTCAAGGAGCGCTACCCGCTCGTGGCCATGGAGGAGTTCCTGACCTGGCGGACCCCGGAGGGCGAGCCGTTCGACCCCTGGGTGCGCACGCACCTGCGCCTGGGGGCACGGATGCTCGGCGTCGCCCCGGTGTCGATGACGATCACCGGCACGGTCGAGGACTGGCGGACGTGGGTCGAGGACCCGCTGCCCGGGCCGGGGACGTACGTCGTGCCCGGGGCCCTCGCCCCGCTCGTCGTGGCCGACGGGACCGGCACCTACCTCGAGCCCAACGTCTGGCTCGTCCACGACGTGGAGCCCCACCGCTCCTGAGCCTGCGGGTCCTGAGCCCTGCGGGTCCGGACCTACCAGCCGACGACGGCGTACGGGACGACGACCAGGGCGCAGACGGGGTCGCCCTCGCAGACGACGCCCTCGAGCACCCACTCCGGCGGCGCGAACTCGGCCACCTCGTCGGTGGTCATGTCCTCCAGGCTCGTCCTGATGTCGGTCGTGACGGCCTCCGGGGTGGGCCCGTGGTGCTCGACGAAGAACCCGCCCTGGCCGTCGACGCGCTGCGCCCAGCCGACCCCGGCCCACACCTGCTCGCCCGGCACGTCGGTGCCGTGCTCGGCGTAGACGCAGTAGACCCGGTCGCCGTGGTGGCCGTCGACGACGTCGTCGGGGCGCGCGTCCCGCCAGCGGGCGGGCAGCGCCGGCCCCTGGTCCACCCGGCCGACCCCGACGGCCGTCCCGGGCGGGATGACGCTCGAGAGCCGGACCAGGTTGTAGTGGCCGAGCCCGACCGCCGTCAGCGCCCGGTGGAACGCGGCGAGCCCGGTCCGGGCCGTCGCCGTCGCCCCCAGGACCGGCAGCCGGTGCGGGACCAGGCCGGCGCCGGGCGGTCGCGCCGCGGGCGTGCGGGGACCGTCGACGAGCTCGGCGCTCACGCCGCGCGACCCGCGATCGCGTCGAGCTCGTGGACCGCGAGGCCGAGCTCCTCGGCCAGGTCGTCGAGCAGCCCCGGCGCGTGCTCGAGCACCCGGCAACCGCCGTGCTCCAGCTCGCCGCAGAGCGCGGCGACCCGGACGGCGCCGATCGTCGCGGCCGAGCCCTTGAGCTCGTGGGCCGCCATCGCGAGCGCCTCGTCGTCGCCGCGCCCGACGCAGTCCCGGATCGCGGCGAGCCGGTCCTCCGCCCGCCGTGTGAAGGACGAGATGAACGTGGCCAGCAGGCTCCCGCCGTCGGGCGTGCGCAGCTCGGCCAGCCCCTCGATCTGGTCGGCGTCGATGTGCCCCAGGTCCTCCACGAGCGAGAGGTCGGCCGGGTCGTCCCGGGCGGCGAGCGGGCCGTCCTCGTGGGGCGGCGGGGCCCAGCGGTCGAGCACCTCGGCCAGCACGTCGGGATCGATCGGCTTGGCCACGTAGTCGTCCATCCCCGCGCCCAGGCAGCGCTCCCGGTCGGAGACGAGCGCGCTCGCGGTGATCGCGACCACCGGGGTCCGGGCGTGCCCGCGCTCGGCCTCGCGGATCCGTCGGGTCGCGGCGAAGCCGTCCATCACCGGCATGTGGCAGTCCATGAGCACGACATCGTAGGTCTGGCGGCCGAGCGCCTCGAGCGCCTCGAGCCCGTCGCGGGCGACATCGGTCTGGAAGCCGAGCCGTTCGACGAGGCCCCGGGCGACCAGCTGGTTCAGCTCGTTGTCCTCGACGACCAGCACCCGGCCGCGGGACGGCGGCGGGACGGCCGCGAGCGAGCGCTGCGCCTGGCCCTCGCCGTCGTCGCCCCGCCGTCCGCGGCCGGTCATCAGGCGGACGATGGCGTCGTAGAGCGCGGCCGCCCGCACCGGCTTGTTCAGCCAGCGGGCGACGCCGACCTCCGCCAGCATCGGCTGCGGCAGCCGCGGCGCCGAGCTGAGCATGATCATCGGCAGCCCGGCCGTCTCCGGGTCCGCGTTGATCAGCCGGGCCAGCTCGAGCCCGTCCACGTCGGGCATCAGCATGTCGAGGATCGCGAGGTCGTAGCGGCGGTGCGCGGCCCGCACGGTGCGCAGCGCCTCCTGCGCGTGGGCCGCGCTCTCGACGGCGTCGACCGCGATCCCCCAGGCGCTCAGCTGGCCGGCCAGGATCGTGCGGTTGGTGGCGTTGTCGTCGACGACGAGCGCGTGCAGCCGGGCCGGCAGCGACCCGAGCGCCGGCAGGTCGGACAGCGCCGGCGGCGCCAGCTCGGCGACCGGCAGCCGGACGTCGAACCAGAAGGTGCTGCCCTCGCCCGGGGTGCTCCGGACGCCGACCTCGCCGTCCATGGCCTCGACCAGCCGCCGGACGATGGCCAGCCCCAGCCCGGTGCCGCCGTAGCGCCGCGTCGTCGACGCGTCGGCCTGCGAGAACGAGTCGAAGAGCCGCGGCTGGTCGGCCTCCGCCACCCCGATCCCCGTGTCGACGACCTCGACGTGGACGCCGACGGTGCCGCCCTCGACAGGAGTGCTGGTCACCCGGATCCGGACCTCGCCCTGCGCGGTGAACTTGACCGCGTTCGAGGCGAGGTTGAGCAGCACCTGACGGACGCGCATGTGGTCGCCCCGGACGCCCCGCACCGCGTCCAGGTCGAAGTCGACGAGCAGCTCCAGCCCCTTCGCGTACGCCGCGGGCGCGAGCAGGTCGCCGACCTCCTCGACGAGCCGGCGCAGGTCGAAGTCGTCGGAGTCGAGCACGACCTTGCCGGCCTCCAGCTTGGAGAAGTCGAGGATGTCGTTGATCACGTCGAGCAGGGCCTGCCCCGCGTGGTGGACGCCCTCGGCGTAGTCGCGCTGCTGCGCGTCCAGCTCGGTGTCGAGGAGGAGCGAGACCAGGCCGATGACGCCGTTCATCGGCGTCCGGATCTCGTGGCTCATGGTGGCGAGGAACTCCGACTTCACCCGCGACGACCGGAGCGCCTCCTCGCGGGCCTCCTCGAGCGCCTCGGCCTCACGCTTGCGCTCGGTGATGTCCTGCGCCGAGAACGAGATGCCGACCACCCCGCCGCAGGCGTCCCGGACCGGGGAGACGGTCATGGCGATGGGGACGGACGTGCCGTTCGGCCGGCTCCATTCGGACTCGATGGTCGGCAGCTCCTCCTCGCGCGCGGCCGACTGCAGCATGGCCACGAGGAGCTCCTGGGTCTCCTGCGGGAGGAAGTCCGGGCTCTGGCCGATCACGTCGACGGCGCGGTAGCCGAAGAGCTCCTCCGCGGCGGGGTTCCAGGTGGAGACCGTGCGGTCCAGGTTCCAGCCGACGACGGCGTCGCGGGAGGAGGTGACGATCGAGCCCACCGTCGCGAGCTCGGACGTCCGCTCGGCGACCTTCCGCTCGAGGTCGCGCGTCAGCGTGAGGTTCTCGTAGACGATCATGACCTGGCGCGCAGCGACCGTGATCAGCAGCAGGAGACCGGCGGCGATCAGGAACGGGTCGTCCACGATCGGGTGCAGGGCCAGGACGACGCCCGCCGCCGCCA
Organism: Microlunatus antarcticus; assembly: GCF_014193425.1. Classification (NCBI taxonomy): domain Bacteria; kingdom Bacillati; phylum Actinomycetota; class Actinomycetes; order Propionibacteriales; family Propionibacteriaceae; genus Microlunatus; species Microlunatus antarcticus. The sequence goes on from NZ_JACHZG010000002.1 coordinate 146,786, forward strand.
CCGGGACGTACGGCAGCAGCTGGGCGGTCAGGTCGAGGTTCCAGTGCCGGCTCCCGGCGGAGCGCGCGGCGGTCTGGGACGACAGCCCGATCAGCACCGGGACCGCGACCCAGCCGAGCACCAGGGGCGTGCCGGTCGCTCCGGTGGCGCCCTCGGCCAGGAGCCGCACGTACAGGCTGTCGGTGACGGCGAGGGCGAGCAGCCCCGCGCCCATGCAGAACCAGCCGAGGCGGTCGGCGACCGCCTGCCGCATGCCGAGCGTGAGGACCACCGCGCAGATCGCGATGTCGGCGACCGGGTACGCCAGCGTGGCCAGTCCGGCGGGGGACGACAGGTCCATCGCCTGGCGGAGCACCCCGAGCACGGTGCCCTCGCTGACGATCAGGACGGAGGTCGTGATGACCACCGCGTCGACGACGCCGCGGAAGCGGGAGATCAGGCGTTCCGGAGGACGTGGGAAGAGGAACAGCGCGATGAGGAGCGGGACGCAGTAGCCGAGGTAGCTGAGGATGTCGGAGACCCGCGACGGCTTGGACTGCGTGCCGTCGAGGATCCCGATGGTGAAGAAGACCTGACCGAGCATCCCGAGGCTCAGCGCCACCGTGACGAGGGTCCACGCCCGCCGCGACGGCGTGGGACGCCGGGCCGCCTGGACGCAGCAGACGACGCCGAAGGTCATGGAGGCCAGGAGCGCGACGTTGCCGACCAGGAGCCGGTGGCCGGTCTCGGGCGGCCCGCCGGCGAGGTGGACCCCGACGACGGCCGCGAGCAGACACCAGGCCACCAGCTGGGCGGCGAAGTCGAACCACCGGTTGGAGGTCGCCCGGGCGAGCAGGGGCGGGTGGGCGACGGCCGTCACGTCGACCGTCGGGCCGTGCCGCAGGAGATCTCGGAGAACATCAGTGCGTTTTCTTTCGTCCATCCCCCGATGACGGTGTCCGCACGAAATCTACTGCACGGCGGTCCGGCCCGCCCGCGTCGGACGCGTCAGCGCGAGCCGACCGAGCCGCCGGGGACGACCGGCACGCCCGGCGCCCGGACGCGGTTCCACCACAGGGAGAGCCCGACGGCGAGCACGACGAGCAGCCCGCCGCCGCCGGCGAACCAGGACGCGACGTCGACCTCCTTGCGCGCGACCGTCACCTGGCTCGGCAGGTCGGCCAGCGCCAGGGTCAGCTGGTCGGCGTCCAGCGCGCGGTAGTACTCGCCGCCGGTCGTCTTCGCGACGCCCTCGAGCGCCTCCTCGTCGATGACCAGCGGGCTGCGGCCGCCGCCGAACCCGCGACCGCCGCCGCCGAAGCCGCCGCCCCCGCCGGCCCAGCCGCCCGCCTGCTGGCCGGTGCACGCCATCCGCGTCGGGGTGGTGGTGCCGAAGCCGATCGTGAAGACGCGGAGCCCGCGCACCGCGGCCGTCTCGGCGGCGGTCGCGGGCTCGACCCCCTGGGTGTTGGCGCCGTCGGTGAGCACGACGATCACGTCCGGGGCGACCCCGGAGCGCTGGGCCGCCTCGGCGTCGACGCCGCTCGGCGCGACGGTCGGGTCGACCGCGGCGATGCCGTCGATCGAGGTCATGATCGCCGAGCCGATGGCCGTGCCGCGGGCCGTCGACAGCCCGTTCACGGCGGCGACGAGCGCGTCGGTGTCGGTTGTCGGCGGCACCTGCAGGCCGGCCACCCCGGCGAAGGCGACGAGCCCGATGCGGGTCTTGCCACCCTCGTTCTCGATGAACCTGATCGCCGCCTGCTGGGCCACCGTGATCCGGTTGGGCTCGACGTCGGTCGAGCACATGGAGCCCGAGACGTCCATCGCCAGCATGATCGTCGTCGAGTCGGACGCGACCGGGACGCTGGCCTGCGGCCGCGCCGACCCGACGCCGAGCGCCGCGAAGCCCAGCAGGAGCAGCAGGCTCGGCAGCAGCCGCACCCACCGCGTCTTCTTCGGCAGCGCCGCGCGCACCAGGGCGATCGAGGTGACCCGTACGGCTGCCCGTCGCCGGCGACGTCGGAGCAGCCACGTCAGCGCGAGCACCGCCGGGATCGCCAGCAGGGACAGCAGGGCCCAGGGCCAGGTGAAGGTCATACGAGACGGCCCGTCCTCAGCGCGGTCAGGACGGCGCCCGCGACCAGGAGCGCGAGCGCGAGGGCCGTGACACCGCCGGCCAGCGGGACGTCCTGCTCGGCGACGGTCAGGCGGAGGTCGATCCCCGAGGCGACGTCGTCGAGCTGGGCGGCGTCAGAGGCCGGGTGGTAGGCGCCGCCGGTCGTCTGCGCGAGCTGGGTCAGGCGGTCGGTGTCGAGGGCGGTGTGGAGCTGGAAGCCGTCGACCTCGACGTTGGCGCCGGACGCGGTGCCCACGCCGACCGTCTCGAGGTGGACGCCGGCGTTCTGTGCCAGGGTCGCCGCCGTGGTGGCGGCCTCCGCGCTGCCGCTGGAGTCGCCGCCGTCGGAGAGCAGCACGATCGTCGCCGAGCCCCAGTAGCCGAGTTCGGGCAGGGCGCCGCTCTCGGGGAGGGTCACGGTCTTGCCGGTGATGGCGCTGAGCGAGCCGAGGATCGCCGAGGACAGGGACGTCCCGCCGGAGAGCCGCAGGGCCTGGACCGCGGCCTTGGACGCCGCCCGGTCGGCCGTCGGCAGCGAGGTCGTGAGCGCACCCTGGTCGAAGCCGACCACGCCGATGTCCACGGTGTCGGGCTGCGCGTCGATGAAGGCGTCCGCCGCCTGCTGCGCGGCCGCCAGCCGGCTCGGGGCCACGTCGGTGGCCCCCATGCTGCTCGACACGTCCATCGCCAGCACGACCGTGCCCGCGCTCCGACCGACCGGCAGCGCGGCGGCCGGTCCGGCCCAGGCGACGGCCAGGAGGAGGACGCCGCCCAGGCTCAGCCAGAGGGCGAGCGGCACCCCGGCGCGGCCCGGAGTGGCGATGCCCGCCGCCGCCAGCGCCGCGGAACGTCGCCGCGTGAGCCGGACGGCGACGACGACCAGCGCGCCGGCCACGAGCAGGCCGAGGACGAGCAGGACGGGGTGCGCGAGGCTCACCGGACGCCACCACGTACGGGCCCCCGGGTCTGCGCGACCACGTCGACGAGCGTCGTCATCAGGTCGTGGGCGGTGTCGACACGGTGCAGCGGCACGCCCGCGCGCCGCATGCCGGCGCCCAGCCCGGCCTCGCGCTCGTCGACGCCCTCGCGGAACCGCGCGCGGAACCAGGGGTCGCCGGAGTCGATCAGCACCTGCTCGCCGGTCTCGGCGTCCTCGACCACGACGAGCCCGACCTCGGGCAGGGCGTCGTCGGCCGCGTCGACGACCCGCAGGGCGACGACCTCGTTGCGGTGGGCGAGCTGCATCAGGGGACGTTCCCAGTCGCCGGTGCCGATGAAGTCCGAGACCACGACGACGAGGTTCCGTCGGGCGAGGCCCGCGACCGCGCTCAGCATCGCGGCGAGGTCGGTGGTCCGGCCCGGGGGCGTCGACCCGGCGTCCGGCGACGTCCGGGTCAGCTCGTGGCCGATGCGCAACGCCTGGCGGCGGCCGGTCCCCGGCGGGACGATGCGCGCGGCACCCGCGCCGTAGAGCACCGCGCCGACCCGGTTGCCGCTGCGGCCCAGCAGGCGGGCCAGCACGAGCGCGAGCTCGCCGAGCACGTCCTGCTTGCCCCGGCCGGGGCCGCCGACGCTCATCGACGCAGAACGGTCCAGTACCAGCCACGAGGTCAGCTCGCGGTCCTCGCTGAACTCGCGCACCTGCGGCTCGTCGAGCCGGGCGGTCACGTTCCAGTCGATGTGGCGGGCGTCGTCGCCCTCGACGTAGGCCCGCAGCCCGGCGAAGTCGAGGCCGCTCCCCCGCCGCGCGGTCCGGTAGGCGCCCTGGACGCGCCCGTCGAGCTGCCGCACGACCCGCCACTCGAGGCGGTGCAGCAGCGCGTCGGCGCGCGTGGTGGGGGGCGGCATGGCCGGGGTCGCGTCCGTCAGCCCTGGAGGACGACGTCGGGCGAGGGCACGGCGCGCAGGACGCGGACGAGGACGGTGTCCGCGTCGAGCCCGTCGGCCAGCGCCTCGTACGAGAGCACGACCCGGTGGCGCAGCACGTCCAGCGCGAGCTCGTCGACGTCGTGCGGGAGGACGTAGTCGCGCCCGCGCAGGAAGGCCAGGGCCCGTCCGCCCAGGACGAGCGCGATCGTCGCGCGCGGGCTGGCCCCGTACGTGACGTACCGGTCGAGGTCCCCCAGGCCCACCGAGGCGGGCGAGCGCGTGGCGGCGACGAGGCGTACGGCGTAGTCGACGATCGCCGGGTCGACGTAGACCTGGTCGACCTGGCCCCGCATGGCCACGAGGTCCTCGGGGCTCAGCATCACCTGCAGCGCGGGGCTCGGCACCAGCGCGCGGTCGACGATCGCGTGCTCCTCGTGCGGGCTCGGGTAGCCGACGACGACCTTCATCATGAAGCGGTCGACCTGCGCCTCGGGGAGCGGATAGGTGCCGTCGGACTCGATCGGGTTCTGGGTGGCCATGACCAGGAACGGCTCCGGCACCCGGAACGTCTCGCGCCCGATCGTCACCTGGCGTTCCTGCATGACCTCGAGCAGCGCGCTCTGCACCTTGGCCGGGGCGCGGTTGATCTCGTCGGCCAGCAGCAGGTTGGCGAACACCGGACCGAGCGACACCTCGAACTCACCGGTGCGCTGGTGGTAGACCCGCGTGCCGACCAGGTCCGCGGGCACCAGGTCAGGGGTGAACTGGATACGCTGGAACTGACCGCCGATCGCGCCGGCGAGGGACTTCACCGCCAGCGTCTTGGCCAGTCCGGGCACGCCCTCGACCAGCAGGTGACCGCCGGCCAGCATGGCGACCGCCATCCGCTCGAGCAGCACGTCCTGGCCGACGATCGTGCGCTTGACCTCGAAGAGCACCTGCTCGAGCGGGTTCGCGACGGCGTTGTTCGTGTCCGCGGCGCTGGCCTGCCGGGCGGCCTGGGTCTGCTGCGCCTGCTCGACGCTCGCGCGCGACCAGGGGTCGTTGCCGGGGCTCGCGCCGCTGGGGTCCGGGCTCATATCTGGGGTCCTCCTCCTGGGCCGGGTCCGTCGCCGCCGCCGGAGAGGGCGGCGCCGATCGGCACGGCGAAGCCGATCCCGGCGAAGGCGTCGTCCCCGCCCGGGTCCGCGATGGACACGACGACGCCGACCACCAGGCCCTGCGCGTCCAGCAGCGGACCGCCCGAGCTGCCCGGGTTGACCGCCGCGTCGAACTGGATCAACCCGCTGATGGAGCCGGCCGTGGTCTTGCTCGTGCGGTTCAGCCCCGACACGATCCCGCTGCTCGTGCTGGCGCGGAGCCCGAGCGGGTTGCCGAGGGCCACGACGTCCGCCCCGACCGCGACCCCGCCGCCCAGGGCCGCCGGGACGACGACCTCCGGCAGCTTCTGCGGCTCGAGCGTGGCGGTGTCCTTCTCCGGGTTGGTCGAGGCGATCTCCGCCTTCGCCTTCGTGCCGTCGGCGAAGAGGACCGTGAGGTCGCCGCCGCCGGAGATGACGTGGTTGGCCGTGAGGATCGTGCCGGTGTCGGTCACGACCGTCCCGGAGCCGAGCGAGCCCCTCGAGGTCTGGATCAGCACGACCGAGGGCACGACCTGCGTGTAGAGCTGCGGCACCGGGAGCGGAGTGGCCGTCGGTGCGGGGGTCGGGGTCGGCGAGGGCGAGGTCTCCGCGTCGGAGGCGGCCGAGGTCGACCCGAGCCGGAAGGCCAGCGCCGCGATCACCGCGATGGCCACGACCAGCACCGCGCTGGCCAGGACGAGCCAGCGCCAGGACGCCGTACGCCGGGGTGCGGCCGACGCCTCGGGCGTGGTGTCGATGACGTCGACGTCCCCGGGGGCCTGGCCCGCGCTCGCCGCGGGTGCAGCGGTCGTCGGACGGCTCGCGACCTCGTCGGCACCGGGCGCGCGGAACCCGCGCATCCGCCCAGCCCCGGTGGGGTCCATGCGGACAGCCTAGGGACGATCCCTGGCAGCGGGCTGTGAGTTGCCGGTCTCCCGCACACTCGGGGAGCACCTGTTCCGCCCGACGAGAGGCACTGCCACCCATGCCCAACCAGACCATCGTGATCACCGGCGCGAGCGACGGGATCGGGGCGGCCGCCGCCCGCAAGCTCGTCGCGGACGGCCACCTGGTGGTGCTCGTGGGCCGCTCGCCCGAGAAGACCGCAGCCGTCGCCAGGGAGCTGGCCGCGCCGTACCACGTGGCCGACTTCTCCGACCTCGGCCAGGTCCGGCGGCTGGCCGACGAGCTCGGGACGGCGTACGACCGGATCGACGTCCTCGCGAACAACGCCGGCGGGATCATGGGCCACCGCACGCTGACCGGGGACGGCCACGAGCTGACGTTCCAGGTGAACCACCTGGCGCCGTTCCTCCTGACGAACCTGCTGCTGCCGCTGCTGACCGCCAGCCAGGCCAAGGTCATCCAGACCTCCAGCATCGCCGCGCGGCTCTTCGGCCACGTCGTCCTCGACGACCTCGACCTGGAGCGGGGCTACAGCCCCGACCGCGCGTACGGGAACGGCAAGCTCGAGAACATCCTCTTCACCCGCGAGCTCGACCGCCGCCATCGGTCCGACGGCATCGCCGCCGCCGCGTTCCACCCGGGCGTCGTCGGCACCAACTTCGCCAGCGACACGACCCACCCGATGCGCTTCCTCTACCAGACCCCGGTGATCAACAAGCTCTTCACCATCAGCCCCGAGCGGGGTTCGCGCGGCCTGCTGTGGCTCGCCGAGAACACGCCCGGCGCCACCTGGCCGACGGGTGAGTACTTCGAGCACAACAAGGTCGCGAAGTCGAACCCCCAGGCCCGCGACGCCGACCTCGCCGTCGGCCTCTGGGACCGCAGCGCGGAGATGGTCGGCCTCTGAGCCCGGGGGTCACCTACCGCTGAGCCGCTCGGTCTCACTCGTCGAAGTCGGTGCCCCGGCTCAGCGTCTCCCAGGTGTCGACCTCGTCGAGCAGGGAGTGGAGCGCGGTGCGGAAGCCGTCCGACGCGTCGTTGCCGAGCAGCAGCATGAAGGGCGGGTTCGGGGACTCGACGGCCTCGATCAGCGCGGCGGCCGCCTTGTCGGGGTCGCCCTTCTGGGTGCCGTGGACGGTGTCGTTCTCCTTGCGGCGCTTGCCGGCGGTGTCCGCGTAGTCCGCGATCGGCTTTGACGACTGCGTGAGCGAGCGGCCGGCGAAGTCGGTGCGGAAGCCGCCGGGCTCGACGGCCATCGCGGTGATGCCGAGCGGCGCGACCTCCTTGCGCAGCGACAGCGTCAGCGCCTCGATGGCCGCCTTCACCGCGGCGTAGTAGCCGGAGCCCTCCGGCGAGATGCGCGCGCCGATCGACGACAGGTTGACGATCGTCCCGGAACGTCGCGCCCGCATGCCCGGCAGGACGGCCTTGACCGTCCGGACCATGCCGAAGACGTGGGTGTCGAAGAGCTGGCGGACGTCCTCGTCCTCTCCCTCCTCGACCGCGGCGCGGTAGCCGTAGCCCGCGTTGTTCACGAGGACGTCGACGCCGCCGAACCGCTCCTCCGCCGCCTTGACGACCGAGGTGACCTGGTCGTCGTCGGTGACGTCGAGCGCGAGGGCGAGCGTGTTGTCGGGGTGCGCGTCGGCCAGGTCGGTGACCTTCGTGACGTCGCGGGCGGTGACGACGGCGTTGTCGCCGCGGGCCAGGACGGCCTCGGCGAACGCGCGGCCGAGCCCGGTCGAGCAGCCGGTGATGAGCCAGGTGGCCATGGGGGTTCTCCTTCGTGCAGCGGCGGTGGGGGCGGGCGACCGGACGTCGGTCGAGCCCGCCGCGCCCCACGATGCCTCATCGGGTCAGCGCAGCGTGGCGCGCTCCTCCGCCGTACGCCGCACGCTCACGTCGCCGAACTGCGTCCGGGCGCGCACCGAGACCGACGGCTCGGACCCGGACGGCGCCCGGTCGGCCTCGAGCTCGTTGCGGACGCGACCGTTCTTCGACGCCAGGTCGAGCCAGGCCGGGACCCCGGCCCGGACGCCGACACCGACCTCGCCGTACGCGCTCTCCGCCTCGACCGAGCCGCTCACGACCTCGTCGAGCCGGATGCTGCCGTACGCGGTCTTCGCCACGACGGAGCCGAGCGCCCGGCCGACCTCGAGGTCGCCGTACGAGAGCCGCGCCTCGAGGTCGCCGCCGGACTCGCCGACGCCGACGCTGCCGTGGGACGCCTTGAGGAGCGCGTCGCCCGCGACCCGGCCGAGCCGGATCGAGCCGTGGTCGGCGGTGACCTCCACGCTCCCGTCGGAGTGCACCACGTCCACGCTCCCGTGGCCGGCCCGCAGCCACAGGTCGCCGGTGCTGTCGAGGTGCGCGCCCCCGGACAGGGCCTTGACGCGAGTGGCGCCGAGGCGGCCCTCGGTGCGGACGGCTCCGACCGCGATCTCGGCGGTCAGCCGCGACCCGGTCGGCAGCTCGACCCGCACGTCGACCGACTCGCCCGGTCCGACCAGGCTGAAGCGCGGCTTCGGCGTGACGACCGTCAGCCGCTGGCCGTCGAGCTCGACGGTCGTCCCGGCGGCGCCACGTCGGTCGGCGTCCTTCGCGGGGTTGGTCGGGGACACGGTGACGACGGTGTCCCCGCGGTCGCCCGCGACGACGTCGATCGCGCCGACGGAGACGTTGATCGCGAGGTCGATCGGGCCGGGGGTGCTGTAGGTGGGCATGCGAGCGCCTTCCTTCTGAGCGTGTGGGTCCGACCGCGCGGTGCCGCGCGGCGGGTGGAGAGGTGGTGCTGGAGCCGGGCTGAGGGCTAGCGCGCCCAGCCGGCGAAGTTGTCGCCCGTGCGCAGCGTGCGCTGGGCGGCCCGCCGCTGCTTGGGCTGGAGCGCCGCCGCGACGGCCTGGACGAGCCAGGTGTTGACGGACACCCCGTCGGTCGCGGCCGCCTCGTCGACCCGCACCTTGAGGGCGTCGGGCAGCCGGAGGGTGGTGCGCGAGGTGCTCACGTCGTCGAGGTCGATCCCAGGCGCGGGTCGCTCGTCCTCGACCTCGGTGTGCGTCAGGTCGACCACGAACTCGACCTCGCGGCCGCGCAGCATCAGGTCGACCGACCCGGGGGCGAGGTCGCGCGTGATCTCGCCCGTGGCCGCGGCCAGCGCGTCGAGCAGGACCAGGCGGGTCGCGGCCTCGAGCGCGGAGGTCAGGCGCTGGGCCACGGCCTGCGTGTCCTCCGTGCCGTTCTCCGCGGCGGCGGCCAGCTGCCGCTGGAGGTCATCGACGTACGGTCCCAGGTCCATGGCACCATGGTGACACTACAGTGGTGTCACGTCAAGCCTCCGTGGTGTCATTCTTCAACGGGAACCGCGCCCTGGCGTCTGGGTTCCGTCGCGGAGGCCTGGTGTGGCACTCTCGTGGGAACGATCCCACGACGGCATCAGGAGCACCGAGCGATGAACACGGCGGCGATGAACGGCTTTCCCGACACGTTCGTCTGGGGCGCGGCGACGGCCGCGTACCAGATCGAGGGCGCGACGACCGAGGACGGCCGCGGCCCTAGCATCTGGGACACGTTCGCGCGGGTGCCCGGCGCGATCGTCGACGGCTCGAACGGCGACGTCGCCGACGACCACTACCACCGCTACGCCGCCGACATCGCGCTGCTGGCCGGGCTCGGCTTCACCGCCTACCGCTTCTCGATTGCCTGGTCGCGCGTCCTCCCGACGGGCGGCGACGAGGTGAACCAGGCCGGGCTCGACTTCTACCGGCGCATCGCCGAGACCTGCCACGCGCACGGGATCACCCCGTACGCGACGCTCTACCACTGGGACCTGCCGCAGCCCCTCGAGGACGTGGGCGGCTGGCTCGTGCGGGAGACCGCGGAACGGTTCCGCGACTACGCCGTCACCACGGTCGACGCGCTGGCCGACGTCATCAGGCACTGGACCACGCTGAACGAGCCCTGGTGCTCGTCGCTGCTGGGCTACGGCGCCGGCGTCCACGCGCCGGGGAAGCAGCTCGGCACCGAGTCCCTGCACGCGGTCCACCACCTGCTGCTCGGCCACGGCCTGGCGGTCCAGGCCGTCCGCGAGCGGCACCCCGAGCTGTCGCTCGGGATCACGGTCAACCTCTACTCGGTGCGCCCGGGCAGCGGCTCCGCGCTCGACGCCGAGGCCGTACGCCGGGTCGACGGCCTGCAGAACCGGCTGTTCCTGGACCCGCTGCTCCTGGCGACGTACCCGGCGGACGTGCTGACCGACACCGGCACGACCGACTGGTTCGCGGAACGTGCCGACGACCTGGCGACCATCGCCACCCCGCTCGACTTCCTCGGCGTCAACTACTACAGCCGCCACACGGTGGCGGGTCCCGCGGACGGGGTGTTCGCGGACCCGACGCAGCCCAGCTCCACCCCCGGCAGCGAGCGGGTCCAGTACGTCGACACCGGCGCCCCGAAGACCGACATGGGCTGGGAGGTCCACCCCGACGGCCTCGTCGACGTGATCGAGCTGGTCCACGAGCGCGCCCCCGAGCTGCCCGTCCTCGTCACCGAGAACGGCGCCGCGTACGTCGACGTGGTCGAGGCGGACGGCAGCGTCCACGACCCCGACCGCCGGCAGTACTTCGAGGGCCACGTCGAGGCCTGCCGGGAGGCGATCCGACGCGGGCTGCCGCTGCAGGGCTACTTCGCCTGGAGCCTGATGGACAACTACGAGTGGGCCTTCGGCTACACCA